>JAITBS010000438.1 GCA_031283515.1 Planctomycetaceae bacterium | reverse complement strand
TCACTTCACAATCTCTGCCCGAATATCAGGGAATGAAAAATCTTGAATACTTTCGTCGCGTCCGTTGATGAGCGTGAATTTGATTGCTCCGTCGTCGCCGAAAATACGGCACGCAAGGTCAAGCTCTTTGTTTGTTGTTACGAGAATACCGTCAACAGCATAAATAATATCGCTGACTCGTTTGCCTTCAACCATTTTATTCGCTTCCAAACCATAAGCGGCAGCACGGCTGTTTTCATCAACTCTTGTAAGACGTACTCCGCCAAAAACAGGTTCTCCCGAAAAACCCAAATAACCCGTTGGTATCGTGGATTTCGCAAGCCGTTCCTGGAAATTCGGCACCGCGTAAATCCCGCCGAATACAAAACAATGAGGTGTATGTTTGCCAACTGCCTTTTTTATCTTGTTGTCAGGTTTTGTACGTTGAAAACGATTTTCTGTTTCTTTAATAACCAAACCAAAAAACTGTTGCCACGATAACGCTTGACTTCGATTGATATCAAAAATTTTATCAAACGAATTAGAAAAAACGGTTCCGCAGGAAAAATGTGTTTCATTTATTTCTAAAGACATAAGGTTTTTGGGAAGCCTTTGTGCCATTGCCGCAAAACCTTCTTTTGCCGACGCAATGTCAACTACACCGCGTGAATGAACAAACAACGAAAGAAACAATTTTTGTTCTCTTCGCGGACGACGGCGTTCCGCATTGTCTTGAGCCGCCGCAAACATTTCAGGATCAGGTGTTACTCCGCGTGTCGGTACTTCAATCCACGATCCGCAGCAATCCCTAATAAAAACCGCTAATCGCAAACGCAACTTCTCCACCGCAAGACGAACTTCACTGTGCGGAAGAAAATCCCACAAACCATTATCGTTCACAAAACTATAATACTGTTTCGCCGCGTATTTATTACTCTCACTCTCTTTATCGTAACCGCCGTGTCCGCGATAATAAATCATCACGGCATCTTCGGAATCAACAGACAAATTACTAATAAACCGCAAGATAGCGTTTTTTTCCAACGGACAATCCTTGTCTTTGCCGAATCTGTAATGCTTAATACGATGTCCTTGTTCTTCCAACGGAATGTAATCAAAATGTTCTTCCGAAAAACTTTCTAAATTCGGATTACTTGCCTGTTTTAATCCCAACTCATTCTCGCCCGTTTCATTTTCCGCCGTAATCCACAATACATGGAGCGTCATTGCATCGGTATTAACCGTTGAAAAAAATATCGTAGTAAAAATGAAAATAAGAGTACGTAACATTGTATTGATTATTGAATTAATTGAGGATTCGAGAAATGAATTTTTGTACCGGTAATGAATGCGTTAAGCGAAATACAACTCCCGCTTAACGCAAAAAAATCATACGAAAATTTTTGACGCAAAAACAATTTACTTGTTCAAGGTCAACTGGAACTGCGCTGTTTTGCCTTCGCCGAGAACAATTACCGCAACATCATCTCTGTTGTTGCTTTCTGCCGTTTCAGGTTCGACAATTCTGATTTTCGAGTTGGATTCCTTGTTCAGGTAATCAATCGTTTGAGTAACATTTTTCGGTCTCATCAAAACGCCGCCGGTTAATGTGTTTTGCGGTCTTGCCGGCGCACGGTCAACACGAGCTTGAAGTGTTTCCGTTTCGGTAATTGTTGCCGTTGTCGTTTCGGTAACAGTTGCCGTTGTTTCTCTTGTTGCAGTTACCGCAACCGATTCACCGATAGCCGGTTCGTCGATACGGGCAAACGTCAACACCAGTGTTTCCTTCCGCAAATCCTTATCCGTTTCAAATTTCACCGGCAGTTCAAACAATTTGCCCGGCGGAATGACGGTAAAAGTTGCCGGATATTTTGTGTCGGGATAAACTTGACGTGTCGGCGGACGGTCTTCGGGATAATTTTGTATCAACACAAAATAACCGGCAACCGGTGCCACAACAAATATCTTAAATTTCTCTTGCGGATTCCAACGATGCAACGACGGATTGACAAAATTGCCGTTTGCGAGTTGGAAGTAAACTTTCATACCGGTTTGGTAGGACGTGCCGTCCACTGTAACACTAACCTCGTCGGCAATACGGACTTTCGCTCCGCTTGCAACACCGTCAAGCGACTGTTCGTAAGACTGTTGACCGACTTTCAGAAGCCTCTGAAAAGCCTCGTTCGCCTGTTGTTGCGTGATTTCATCTGCAACGGCAACCGCTGCAAGTGTTACAAATAATGTAACGATCCTTGTGAATATTGTTTTCATAATAGTTGTGATTTTGTTAGGAGTTAAAGTTAGGAATTAAAGTTAGAAGTTAAAGTTGGGAGTGAAGTTCGACGGAAATATCCGGCGGTTATGCCGCCGGACTTTTCGTTTCAAAGGAGTAAAAAATTTACTCCGTAACATCATTGGTCACCCAAACACGTTTGTACGGAATGCAACTGGTGTGCTGCTTACCGTTGAAATAACGAACTCGGTAGTAATAAACCCAGTAACCGCCATTACCGACCGAGTCGCCAATCGTTGTTCCGCCGGTTGTTCCTTGTTGACCGTCAACAATGTTGACCTTCGAGTTGTCAACCGTGCCGCCTTGTTGACGTGCATCCGATGCGGACGCTCCGACAATGGGGTGCCACTCTTTTCCGTCCCATTCGTACAGTCCACCGCGAACTGTTTTTCGTTGTCCCGTTTTTTGAGCGGAAACATTTTCCACAGCAACGGTTGTCAAAACAAACATTGCCAACACTAACAAAAGAAATCTTTTCATCATACTACAAGCCTTTCATGTAACTAAACCACAATGAATGTTCCGCCAGAGTCCGACATTGGACTCAAATACAATAACGGAATAAAACATCTTGGTTTGGTGTATTGTATGCCCGCTAACGGGCTTATTGTTTCGTTATTTTATTTTATTTTATTTTATTTTATTTTATCGCCGATAAACACGATCAGACCGGTTACATTATCGATAATAAAGTAAATGAATGGTCGATCCGCTTTGAATACAACCGGTTCTTCTTCCGGTGCAGCGGACATCACTTTCATTGCAATACCGGTTGCCGCAGCGGCAACTGTTCCCTCTTCGTCAACCGTAATATTCGCTTTCTGAATCGCCTGACCAATTTGTAACGCGTCTTCCATTTTCACAGTCATTCCGCTAAAATCCGCCTTATCATTGAATGCGTCGGTGATACCTAACGCCGGTAAAAAAGTTGTGAAATTAAATGTCGATTCGATTTCAAATTTCGGCAACGATAATTCAACATCACGTTTTTTTACCGGTGCGCCAGCCGGTAATTTTCCGGTCATCGCATTGATGATCCGATTTATTTGTTCTTTAAACTTCTTAAAATCAACTCCTTTATCCGGCAAAATAATGTTCATCGAATATTTGCCGTTTTTGTAAGGCAATAAAATAAAGGCGTAATCTTTATCTTTGAAATACGGCACGTGTAAATAATTGTGCATCGTTGGGACTTTTTGTTCTTTGCCGGACAAAGAATAAAACGGTTCGTCTTTCGTGAATGCTTTTTCAAACGGTTCTTCCCATTGACCTTTGAAATAAACGGCGTTACCGATAATCAATTTTGTGTCGCGGTCAAGATTGTCAAAAAGTTTCGGAATACGTCCTTTCGTTTTTTCGTTAAACCAATCGTTAATCGCAGCAAGTGCGTCAACCGGTTCCATTGTTCGGAAGATATCGTTACCGAGAGCGTCGATTGTTTTTAAAAACGATTTCTGAAGTTCTACTTTTTTATCAAGCAACCAAACAGCGTTTGCGGTTTGTAACTCCGGCGAATTAAAATCGTGTTCCGGTGCAAACAAATCCAAATCAAGAACGTTACGGAATTGTTTTGCTGTTTCGTTTTCCGCTCCCAAATAAACAACCGAAAACGCCTGATAAAACGACAACGGCGAAAAAACAAGGTTCTCATTCCGGTTATCCGACAAATTTCGATACAATTTAATTGCCGTATTATTGATACGATTGATTGCACGGTCGGCAAACGGATTCGGTTGCGTTTGCGAAGAATCTGCTTGTTGTGTTTCCAATTCAAAAACGAGTTCGCTTGCACGTTCCAGTAAAACCGAAAGTTTTTGTATTGGTGTTTCCGGTAGTTGTTCATTTTCCTTGACCGGTACTTGTTCCGGTTCAGGCATGACGCCGTTTTCGATCTTCGAATGAGTTTCCGCTCCAACCGGTATTGTGGTTATTGTTGCGGCTATTATCGTGAACGTTACAAAAAACGCGGTCATGTAATGGATGTAATTGTTCATCTGTATTTGTTCTTTCTGTAATTGTTAAAGGTTTTATTGTAAAAAGACGGTACCGGTTTTGATTTCACCGTTTGCGGTTCGAACTTTTATTTTCATTGTTGCCGGTGATGCTTTCACTGTACGGACATAATCGTTTTCGTTACGCACCGGTTGTCCGTTGATTTCGATAATCGTATCACCGATATACAACTTCGCTGCTTCACCGGCACTTCCGGGCAACACGTCAATAATTTTTACGCCGTCTGCAAACGGAGTATTTTCGGCACGCACGCCCAATCGTTTCCGTTGCGCAGGAACAATGTTACCAATATCGTTATCGGTTACATTATCGGTTACATTGCCGGTTATTCGCGGTAACGACCATGTGTATGGATTCATTGTCCGTTGTGTTACACCGAGTGACCGTACGAATACGCCCTCCGGATTTTCACGAATAAATTCCTTATTTGATTTTTCTGCAACAATATCAAAAATCGTTTTCCAATTTTTTTTTGCGTTCTTTTCTGCGGAGAGTTCTTCACACAAAACCCACGTGAAAATCGAACCGCGTTTATCCGCTGTGCCGTAAATGAAACTACATTGTCCAACTTTGGATGCGGTGATGTCGGCAATTCCTTCGCCCTCGAAAAACAACGCCTTGAAAAGCGGCGAGAGTGTTGCCGGTGATTTCACCGACATTAAATTGTCCGGCTGTTTCGGTATATTCGATTGAGCATTGCAACAATCAGTAATCAACACACCAAGACGAACATTTTTGGCTTTGATCGCATTGAGAAAAACGCTACGAAATGGGGTTGTGCTGTTTTGCAGGTGAAAATAATGTCCGCGTTGTTCGTCGAACGCACCGTGACCGGAATAATACAGAATTAACGTATCGTCTTTTTCGGTTGGTGTATTTTTAATAGCGGTTAAAATTTTCTGTTCGGTCAGACCGTGTTCCGCAATGTTTTGAACGGATAAACGATTGGACGGAATATTTTCTTCAAACACCTCGCGGATATTAACACCGTCCGCCGCGACCGTTGCTCCGACACTATCGTTGCCGCCGGAATCAATCGCCGTAAGCAGATAAACCTTTGATGAATCGAGCGCGTAACCGATACCGCTCAACATCCGGATAAGGATAATAATTGTTATTGTTATTGTTATTAAATGTTTCTGCATAATCATTAACGACTATTGAAAAAAGAAATCATTTTGCGAACGAAAATACGATTTTGCGTTAATATACATAAGAAAAAAAAAATGCAATGGATAGTTAAAATAGGAAACTAAAAAAAGACTGTATTTTTCAAAAAAAATTCCGATTTTACCGGTAATACCGGTTTTGCGGAAAGCAAGATTTTTGCTGAACGGCGTACAACAAATTCAATGAGCCCGAACGATTTTGAACTACCGAAATCATCGCAAGTCGGGGCAATAACAACACGTAAGAGAAATCACCACAATCGACCCAATTCTTCTAAATTGTTTATTTCAACATTCCGATTGGCGTCAAATCGAATTGATCAGCCCCCTTTGACAAATTATTATTTTTCAATATAATTCTTGGTTTATCCTAGTCTTTCAGCGTAATGAGAAGATTTTATTTTGCAAAATATTATAAATTTTATGAATTGTTGAATGTTGACAAAGAAATGTTGAATGAAGCATGGGAATGTTTTTTTATTTTTTGAACGACTCAAACGGTAAATATAAATTACGCATCTTTACTATTTTAATCCAAAACTCAAGGATTTTTCTATCGGTCAAAATTAAAAAACAAACAAAAAAGCGAATATTTTAAAATTTATCCTTTTGTACAAATGATAGGAGAATTTTCTAAAAACCTTGTATTAACAGAGATTATGTTGTAATAATTTTTAATCACTCAACGAGCAATTTTCAAAATATTCACTCTGAACTACTCAATCAGGACAATGGAAATCCTTAAAAAAACAGCATAAACAACTTACTCCAAAATTTCATACCCACAAATCATTTTACAAAAAATTAAATTTACTGTTCTATCTCAATGGACATTAACGCAGGAATTATCGACCAATGGGTCAATGGAATTGTTAAAGACCAAGGAGCATTGTTGGATTCTCTTGTTCCCGGCGATGATGTTACACGAAAAAAGTCTGCCGCGTTTGTTTTGCTTTGTATTGCCACATTGTACGATATTTCCTATGTAGAAGCCGCCGAATATTTTACTGACGGAGGAAATGACGCCGGAGTTGATGCTGTTTATATCGGAGATGTTATCGACGACGAGTTTACCGTAACTTTTTTTCAGGGAAAATACAAAGAAAATTTGGATGGGAATAATCAGTTTCCTGAAACGGAAATCGACAAAGCAATTGCAACTGTTGCCTACTTGCTTGATCCCAAAAAACCTAATGATTTTCTCAATAACCGGCTTCGTCCTAAAATCGAAGAGATTCGATCATTAATAAGTGACGGTTATATTCCTTATGTGCGTTTTTATCTGTGTAATAACGGTAAAAAATGGACGAAAATTGCCCAGAAGAAAATTGATCAATCAGATGTTGGCAATAAAATTGAATGGCAACATATTAATCATGATACGCTGTTGGCAATAAAACAAACTAAAAAGGATGTCAACGATAAATTTCGGTTATGCGGAGCAGCAATTATTGATGATCAGTTTGCCTATCGAAGAGTACTTATCGGTAAAATTCCGATAACAGAAATTCGGGATTTACTAGAGGAACACGGCGATTTCTTGTTGGAACAGAATATTAGAAGATATCTTGGAAAAAGAAATCGGGTTAATAAGGCTATCGCTCAAACATTACTGAGTCCAAACAAGAAAGACAATTTTTATTTTTTTAATAACGGAATTACAATGATTTGTAACAAGTTCCGGCATAATGTTTTTCAGGGATCGGATTATGTGGTGAACGTTGAAGGAATGAAAATTGTTAATGGAGGACAAACGTGTAAAATTATTCAGGAAGTACTTGGCAGTCACAAAAAAACTGAATTTTCCAAAGTTTTTGTATTGTTAAGATTATATGAATTGGCGGAAGACGATCGCGATGTTGTCAGAGATATTACTTATGCAACAAACAATCAAAATCCGGTTGAACTTCAAGACCTTCATTCCAATGATGAAATTCAACAACAACTTGAAGCGGGAATGTCCGGATTGGGTTTTTCCTACAAACGGTTTCGGGGAGGTAATCCAATAGCGAACAGTATTTCTCCAATCGAAGCAGCGGTTGCGGTTTTGTCCGTCTGGCGGCACTCACCTCATCAGGCAAGATTTATGTACGGAAAACTTTTCGGATCGCTTTATAATACAATATTTGATAATCTTAATCCGCCTCAATTGGTATTAGCCGTTTTGATTTTACGTAAGGTTGAAGATGTTAAAAATTATCTGGAACGAAAAACAACCGTGTTTTATCGGTATATTGAGAAATATTTTGAGAAAGAAGAAAACGTATTGGAAAGTAAAAGGGAATTTACGCATTATTCTTCGTGTTTTTTGGCAATGATCATCGGTCAACAACTTTTGCGTGAAAACGAAATTTCGTTTCAACAAATAACTCATCGGAATTTCCATGAATTACAAAACTATTTAGAAGAACATTTTGGAATAATGTATCTGAAATCGATTCAAATATTGGAACAGGCGATTGATTCCTTGTATGGTAAAAACAAAGATATTTCTCTTCAAAGACTTTCCGCAACATTTCGTCGCGGAGATTTACTTGAAGAACTTAAACCTTATTTAGACGCCGGAACTTGTCTTACTTAGACACACGAAACAATCAGGCGGTCGAAATTGTAACGCCGTTGGTTTTATAAACATTTAACTATTTTTCCAATTAACATAACAAAGGAGTTTTTCTGTGAATAACGAATTTACTTATGATCGGATCAACGATTACGCTGCCGTTAAAATCAGTTTGGCAAAACCGAATGATATTCGGGGTTGGTCTTACGGCGAAGTGAAAAAACCGGAAACCATTAACTATCGAACTTATCGTCCCGAACGCGATGGTTTGTTTTGTGAGAAAATTTTCGGTCCCGAAAAAGATTGGGAATGCGCTTGCGGAAAATATCGCGGCATGAAATATAAAGGTATGACTTGTGACCGCTGCGGCGT
>JAITBS010000292.1 GCA_031283515.1 Planctomycetaceae bacterium | reverse complement strand
CCCGGGCGTGCCCCCGGGCACCACCCGACCACACCCCCCGCCGTCCACCCGGGCCCGCCCGGCCCCCCAGGGGCGGGGGGCACTCTGTAGTGGAAAGTGTTCACGTTCTCAATGCTTTCCGAAAAACTTCTTAAAATTTCTTCATTCTTCACCTTTCGGCTTTACATTGGTCGAACTTCTGGTGGTTATTGCGATTATCGGCGTGTTGATCGCTCTTCTGTTGCCGGCGGTGCAGGCAGCACGTGAGGCAGCAAGACGGTCACAATGTATTAACCACCTCAAACAAGTCGGGATCGGAATTCACAATTTTCACGGTACATTAAATGGTTTGCCGCCTGTAACGATTTGGATGGGAGTTAGTCAAGGTTATGCGACCACCGACAGAAACAAAATGGGTAGAATGTCATTCTGGGGATTGATTTATCCATTTATTGAGCAGCAAGGACTTTACGATAAATGTATCGAAGGAACCTCTGGAACCGCCAATAGTGGAATTGACCGATATTTGGATGCAGATTGGTGGCATAGTCTTAGTCCTGATGAAAAAAAATCATTCGGTTCCGTATCTTCTTATCATTGTCCGACACGGCGCGGAAGTGGTTCACATTATGCGGATGATACAACTGATACCAACCCTGGTCCCCAGTCAGATTACGCCATCATGGCACTTTTTATCGGTACAACTGCTCCACGTATTTTAGATAACGCCTGGATGGTCAGTCAAATCAATAACCATTATGGACCATTCCGTGTCGCTGAAGTTACTCTCAACGGTAATCGTGTCGATAGTTGGATTCCCCGCGATACATTCGCTTGGTGGCAAGATGGAACATCCAATCAATTAATCGTTTCGGAAAAACATATTCCTGAAATCAGTTTCGGGAAATGTAATTGTCCTAACAATGCAGGTAGTACTGATCCGGTCAATCGTTTGTTCGACTGTTCTTATCTTTCCATGTCCAGTAATAGTAATAGTACTTCAAAAATGCGGGCAGACCTTGCGGCTCATTCGTGGGTTGTGCCGCCCAATAATGGTAATGCTCCCAATTACACCGGTAAAGCAATCGCCAGAGGTGATTCGACGGAACCAGTAACAACTACAATACGTTGGCCTTGGGATGGTACTGCAACAACACTTGGTAGCGCACATCCCGGAGCATTTAATCTGTTATTGGGAGACGGTTCTGTACAAAGTTTTCCTAAAACCGTCAACCCGAATATCGTTTCTTATTTGACTGTCGTAAACGATGGAGCAACCGTTACATTACCACAATAACAAACGGAAATAACGGTCTATTTCGTTTTTTAAAACCATTCACGAAAAAACAAAATGTAGAAAACTCAAAAGGTAGGCAACGTTTCAACGAAAGTTCCCTACCTTTTGTTTATTGACGTGAATATACTTTTTGCATTCATTATTTTAATGTAGTAACGATTTATATTAAACAATTCTCTTTGTGGTAACAAATTCCAATGGTGGTAGTCAACCTTTCGCCGAAAGGTTGGTCGGCGATAGCCGGCTTGTCCATTCTCTACAGACTCTGTTGATAACAATAGACAGTTACAACCGAAATTACAATCCCCCAAAACGCCGTTTGCGTTTTGAAAAATCGTCAAGAGCCTGCGTGAATAACAATACGTCAAAATCAGGCCAACATTTTTCCGTAACCCAAATTTCAGCGTAACTCAATTGCCAGAGAAGATAATTACTGAGACGTAATTCGCCGGCTGTCCGAATTAAAAGATCAGGCTCAGGCATTCCGGAAGTGTACAGATGATTGGAAATACAATCTTCGTCAATTTTTTCGTACGGAATTGTTTCTTTGACGATGCTCTTAACCGCATCCACAATTTCACCGCGCGAACCGTAATTAATTGCCAGACACAACCGAAGTCCTTTATTATCAGCAGTCATTTTGACCGTTTGATCCATTTCGTGCAGAATCTCTTCCGAAATACCGGTTCGCCGACCAATAATCGAAAGTTGAATCCTGTTTTCCATAAGATTTGTTCGTTGGCTCACAAGATACTCGTGGAGCAACGACAATAGAAAATCAAGTTCTTGTTTAGGACGTTTCCAGTTTTCACTGGATAAACAGTACAACGTCAATTGTTCAAAACCGCGCCGTGCACACTCTTCCGTGATTTCACGCACCCGCACCGCACCCGCTCGATGTCCCTCATGTCGAGGAAGTCCCTGCCGGTTCGCCCAACGTCCATTGCCGTCCATGATTATTGCGATGTGCATTGCTGTTGTTACGTTATGTTAATTGATTGACCGTTGTCAGCATACTCAATGTAATGTGTTTGACCAAGTTGATTTGTTTCGGAAATCTTTTGCCCTTTATCATTGTATTCCGCTTTAATTGTTGTTTCATCCGGTTGGATTGTTTCGATAATGCTGCCGAATATGTCATATTTATATTCCGTTGTTCAAATGTCATTACCGGCTTTAACAATGGATTTCCAATCGCGGTCTATTCTTGTTTATTTTTTCGATGACTTTTCATTGAAACAGAATAACAATTCAAGATAAGTCAGTAACGAATAAGTGTTAAAATAGACAATTACAAACAACCCGCTAATACGCTTCAAAAAACCGATTATTTGTACCGCCGGTTCCGATTTTGATTTTAACCGGTTTAAAACATTTGGGACAACATCCTTCATAAGCATTGCCTTCGCGGTTGATGTAAATTCGTACATAAACACCGCAACAATTAAATTTGACACCAATAAAACGGCGTTCCATCCGTTTTGGATTTTCAACATCGGATGCTGGTGTTTGTACCGGTTCGCTGGAAAGATCAAGTAAAGGCATCGGTCAGACTGAAATTAAAAATGATAACTAATCGGCGGATGTGGCTCAACCGCCCAATCTTCGCTCTTATTCTTTTAACAAAATAAACCTAACTCGTGAAATCATTACTAAAAATATTTTTATTTTCAAGTTCGGCGTTTATTGCCGTACCAAATAATCTGCATTCGAGGACAATATCGATAGCCATGTTGTTCACAAAAGGGAATAATCCACGATGCTTTTTCCGTCATTGTTTTGGCATCTACAGTCTGCGGCATCAAAAGAACCCGCTCCGAAACTACACCATGAAATCGTTTTAAGTATTCTTCAATTTCATTAAGATCATTTGGTGTGTCCACGACAAATTTGAGTTGATAATTATACCGTAACATCAAACTTTGGACAACTTCCGGTTTAAAACGATTTTGTTCATGGGCAATACTTCGTTCTATTTTTGAAGGGATGGAATTACTTAGTTTCGGACTAATCGACATCAGATCACATAAAACAGGAACGTCCATAATTCCCGATGTTTCAATCGTGATCTGATAATCGAAATCTTTCAACAGCCGTGTTAATTCGACGATTTCCGGTGATTGCATTGGTTCGCCGCCGGTGATGACCACATGCGGCAACTCCAGCAAAAGAATGCGACCGACAATTTCTTCCGCTGAAAGATCGGCACCGATTCCGTCAGCCTCTTCTTCGTTTTCTGTTCTTCTATCCTGTTGAGCATAAGGAGTGTCACAGTAACTGCAACGCAACGCACAACCAAGCGTTCGAACGAAAATACTATATTTTCCCGTCCAAAGCCCTTCACCTTGTTTTGATTGGTAAATTTCAAGTATCCACATGGTTGTTGCGATAATAATTATCTCTTTTAATTTTGGTTAATCGTTCTTGCCGCCGTTCACGGTAATTGCTCAAAAAAACACAAAATATGACGCAACGGCTTATAAACAAACTCTATAAATGGTTACTACAATAACAGTATTCGATATTTTCACCTGTACAGGAATATAAGTTACTCACCCGAAACTGTTTTAATTTCAATTTCGTTTTACCAATTTCAATTCTTTATAAAATTCCACTGAATATTACCAAATGATCAATTTATTATACGTTGTTTTGGCGGGCAGTGAAATAACTTTGAGAAAAAAAGAAACGTAACTACTCAGTAGAATCATTACAAAACAACCTCAGTCGCCAATACACCTACACGCACTTACCTTATTACCGCATAAAAAGAACAATGAGATAATTGAGATAATGAGGCGGTTGTTTCGATTATCATTTTGCTACTGAGGCTGTTTTGTTAAGAAAATTAAGTGGAAATGAGGTTTGGGATAAACCGCTTACCTTGAATTGCCAACCGTAAACAATTTGCTTATTTACTTATGTTTATCTATTTTAACGGAAATTGCATTGAAGTATTATGGAAATAGCGGTTTCTAATTCGCTAAAAACGGAATAATCGGAAAATTTTCTATATTTTTCCAAGTCTTTTTAATAAGAATAATTGTTTTAACCGATAATAGCAATAGGATCTTCAGCAAAATACCCATTCAAGGAAGAATGATTATGAAACGGTTCATGTATTTTCTATTAAACAATTTAACTGTTTTTGGACTTTGTGCTGTCATTGTTCCGGCGAATTGTTCCTTCCTTTTGGGACAGATTGTTCAAATGGGAAGATTGCCGATATCAGACACAACTTCTGTTTGTCAATCAGTTTATAACTCCAATACTCCGCAAACTCCAATTCGGCAAATACAATATCTTTGCCCTACCGTTTCAGAAAATGAACCGGTGGAACCGATTTCGTTGACAACACATCAGCCGAGTCTTGCGTCAATGACCAGACATTCCAATCAGGTAATTCCTCTTCCGCCTTCTAATGATAATGCTTCGGTAACAATGGTTTCAGCGGAAACGCTTCCGGCTGAAATGGTTCCGGCTGCAAGAGTTGCGATTGAAGCAACTCAAATCCCAACAACACTGCCAACAACACTGTCAACAACACTGCCAACGGCATCAACTCCTGTTACATCAACAACAGAACAAAACTCAATATTTGGTCAATATTCATTACCACAACCATTGGTTTCCTCGCCTTTTCTTCTTGCCTCTCATCCCCAGAAAACAACTCAAACGCAACAAATTCAATT
>JAITBS010000273.1 GCA_031283515.1 Planctomycetaceae bacterium | reverse complement strand
ATTGTTTTTTATGTTTTATAACCTATTATATTATAAAGAGTTATAACGATGTTTGCAAAATCTAAAAAACACAAACATTCAATTTGATATTATCGTTTTGTTTATTACGTTGCTTTTTAATATTCGTTCAAATATAGAACAAACATAAAGAATGATATAACATCATAAATATCAATATGTTATGACAATTTATTAAAATTTTATTTTGTTTGATAAAATCGTCACTATCAAACAAAATCATTAAAATATCCGTGAACGGTTACCAATACAATACGGCGTACTCGCCGACTTGCCCCTGTTGACGGACGGAAATGCAAGACTCACTGCGTACAACACAATACTAAGCTCAACCGTTGCGACCGTGGGTTTATTGTATTGTATTGTATTGTATTGTATTGTATTGTATTGTATTGTATTGTATTGTATTGTTTAAAACCTTTCGGCGAAAGGTCGCCTACCTGTTAGTTGCCAACCTGTTAATTGCCAACGGTAAACAAATTCAAAAAAAAATTCCACTGATAGATTACAAAAAATTATGAAGCGAATAAACTTTGAAATCTTGGATCACGAAAGAGTTCATCTTCGTTAATCGGAGTTGATTCGAGTAATTTTTCGGTCAGAATATCCGGCGTAATACCTTCGCTTTCAGCAAGAAAATTCATAACAAGACGATGCCGCATGACCGGTTTTGCCAATGCCTGAATATCTTCGCAAATAACATGCGTTCGCCCGTGAAGCAATGCCCGCGCCTTGCCGCCGAGAATTAAATACTGGACAGCACGCGGACCAGCTCCCCACAAAACATAGTTCCGAACAATGTCCGGTATTCCCCTTTTTTCGTTGACACGCGTTTGCCGGACAAGTGCTAAGGCATACCTCGTAATATGATCCCCAGTCGGAACTTGTCGAACAATTTTTTGTAACTCTTCAATTTCAATTGCTTCCAGAACCGGTTGAATATTGTCGGTTTCAACTGACGTTGTTTTTTGTACAATTTCAAACTCTTCCTCAAATGTCGGATATCGAACAAAAACTTTGAACATAAACCGATCTTGTTGTGCTTCCGGTAACGGATAAGTTCCTTCCTGTTCGATTGGATTTTGTGTTGCGAGAACGAAAAACGGTTCCGGTAATAGATGACGGTTGCGCCCCACCGTAACTCGGTGTTCCTGCATGGCTTCAAGCAACGCCGATTGTGTTTTGGGCGGAGTTCGGTTGATTTCGTCCGCAAGAACCATATTGGCAAAAAGCGGTCCTTCAAGAAATCGGTAATTACGGCTGTTGTTGTCGCGGTTTTCCTCAATAATATCAATTCCGGTAATGTCGGCTGGCATCAAATCCGGCGTGAACTGAATACGGCTAAACCGAAGATTCAATGACCGTGCCAAAGTACTGACCATCAGAGTTTTTGCCAATCCGGGAACGCCTTCAAGAAGACAATGACCACGAGCAAACACGGAAATAAGCAATTCATCAATCACCTCCGTTTGCCCAACAATAACCTGAGAAAGTTGTCCCAGAACTTTTTCACGAGCCGATTGAAGTTTCGAAATAATTGTATCGTTAGACATGAAATTCAGAAATATTGTAGCGGAATTTTTTTGTATATGTTTACACAACCGGAACAGAACCGGCAAGGAGTTCGTAATCGTCTATTACTTTCGAATTACCTTGTTTTACCTGAACACATTGCATTGTTACTACCGATTCATTTTGTACAATAAATAATTCGGCAATATGTTTTTTTCGTTCATTTTTTGCCGCCTGACCAAGCAGATAATGCCCCGTAAGAACCGCAATCGCCGCATCAACAAGACGCCGAGCAATCAATTCAATATAAACTCCGCTTTGCGATTTAGCAAAATCAACCGCAGATTGAATCTCTTCACGTCCTTTGATTAAAATTGCCTTGAGTTCTTCGAGTTTTGGATTGCCGTAGGTTTTCTTTTCAAAGGAATCAAGATATGTAACCAAAACTCCGCTTGTAATTCCCTTAATCGCCGCAACAATTTGTAATTGGCTTGTTCCTTCGTAAATTGCCGTAATCCGTGCATCACGTAAATAACGTTCGGCTGGATAATCTTTAATGTAACCGCTGCCGCCAAGCACCTGAATCGTATCCGACGCCACCGAAATACATCCTTCCGCACTAAAATATTTACTCATCGGTGTCAACATGGCATTGAGCCGTTTGTACATCCGGCTGTGTTGTTTAAATTCTTTTTTTTCCGTATCGGAAAGTTGGTCGGGATGACGTTCGAGGAGTCGGTTGATGTTGTTTTCGAGATCGCAAATTCTTGCCGTTTCGTAAGTCAACGCCCGCATTGTTTCGATTTTGACTTGCATCCCGACAACCATTTCCGCAACCGCAGGCAGCCGTTCGATTGGTGCGCCAAACTGAACACGAGTATGAGCGTAAGTTCGCGCCAAACGGTAAGCAGCTTCCGCAATACCAAGAGATTGCGCCGCAATACCAAGCCGCGCCCCATTCATCAACGCCAACACATAAGTAATCAATCCGCGTTGACGTTCACCGATGAGCCGTGCCGGAGTGTTGTCGAAGACCAATTCGCAGGTCGGACTACCGTGAATACCAAGTTTCTTTTCAAGACAACGAACCTTCACCGCTTGAGAACGTTCACAAATAAACAAACTCAAACCACGTCCATCTTTGATTTCATGTTCACTTCGCGCCAAAACCAACAAAATTTCACCACAACCATTGGTGATAAACCGTTTAACTCCGTTCAAAACCCAAGAGCCATCCGGTAATTTGTCCGCACGCAACCGAATTGCCTGAAGATCACTTCCTGCATCGGGTTCCGTCAAGACCATGGCACCGGTGACTGCACCAGACGAAAATTTCGGCAACACTTCATCCTTAATTTCATCGGAAGCGAAAGCGTAAATGGTATCGGCAATTCCCTGAAGTCCAAACATGTTCATAAATGAACCGTCGCCGCGAGCAACCAATTCTGTTGCCATCGTGTAAATCAGAATCGGGCAATTCAAACCGCCATATTTTCGCGGTAACGTAAATCCCATCATATCGGATTGTGTGAACCGTTTTAGATTTTGCTGTACTAAGGGATGAAGTGTAACAGTTCCATCGGGGTTGAGAGTATTTCCTTCGGCGTCAATTTGTTCGGCATTCGGGGCGAGTGTTTCTGCCGCAATTTCGCCGACAATTTCAAGAATCCGACGGTAATTGTCAATAGCATCGTCCAAATGATCCGGCAAATAATCCGCATTACCATTCAGAGTTTCCCGCTCCTGAATTGCGGCAAGTTCCTTAAGATCAAAGTAGTCAAAAAGAAAACGAATATCCAGATTATCGTTGAAAAAATTGGGCATATTAACCAAAAAATTAACCAAAAAATTAACCAAAAATAAAACCGTTTAGCAAAATAATCAACCTCACAATAAGCATCAATACCAACGATAAGATTTGCTAAAAAACCTCCAAGAACCGTAAAACTATACCATAAAAACACCAAACCGTGTAGGGGTGGAGTCCCGACTCTCACCACAATTCGTAAACACTTGGCATTTTAAATACTTTTGGATAGTAGAGAGTTCGCAAGCGAATTACAACCGAAACAGTATTACTCCACATGAAAACTATCCACTATCAACTCTCAATTATCAACTCTCAACTATCCACTCTATCCTGCACTTTCAGGGCGAAATTGTTGGTGATGATTGTGTAACCCTACCCGTTGGGTAAGGCTGGCTTCTATTGTCTTTTCAGGACGAGGAGGAACAGAATAATGCGTAAAAACAAAATTCCACTGATAGATTACAAGAAATGAAATTTTAAATTCTGTACCAGGAATCGAGGTCGATACGGCAAGGACTTTGCAAGCAGATTTACCAGAGTTAGGCGAAGGAAGTGTAGAGAGAATAAGTGCTCTCGCAGGTTTGACGCCGATGAATCGCGCGAAAGCAGAAAATGGAAAGGAAAACGAAGTATTCAAGGCGGACGTGCAAACGTAAGAGCGGCGTTACATCATGCGGCAATAGCGGCTATTTTTTGCACAAAAAATGGCAATGTTTTGTAATATATCAGTGGAATTATTATTTTGGGTTCTTCACCCTGAAGGGGTGGAATTTTCATAACCGTAGGTCAAGCGAAGCGCGACCTACGGTCAATGTTTCGTCTCAACCTCGCCTGAAAGGCGAAACTAAACGATTCGGATTGCACCACCAACGATGATTAAAATTCTGTCTTTCAGACAGAGAAATGTTCGTTGTACGAGTCCGCAGGTCGATGACCTGCGGTTATGAAAATCGCACCCCTGTCGGGGTGAAAATCGAAAAACAAACAACTTGTTACAATATAGATTAGTTGTTGTGCCAATTGAAACAGTATAGTTATGACTACCAAAATATGCTTCCGGCAACCATCAATTTGATTTTTCAAATCAAAGGCAATAAATCAAAGGGCAATAAATGATTTCAATGATTTCAAAAAATCTGTTGAAACAGGACGAAAATAAATTGTTACGGACTATTTTCCGGCGGCTTGAGCGGTTTTTTGCTCGATTAATTCTTTAGCTTTGTCTTGGTACTCAGCAATTTTGGCAACTAACCATTCATTTTGGGTTTGCGTTTTTTCGATTTCGTCCCGCAATTGCTTAATCACGTTGTCGTAAGCATCAATGTTTTCCCGTAACGTCTTGCTCTGAATTTTCATCATTTCAATCCGTTTTTTCTCAAGATCCTGATCATTCCGTATATCTTGACTTTCCTTTTTGGCAATTTCCAATGCGGCATTCAGTTCATCAATACGGCGTTGGGTACTGTCGATACTTTCCTTGAGTTCCACACGGCGTTGATAAAATAAACTTAATAATTCATTAAAGTCTTTGGGAGTCCGTTCAGGATTTGTCAATGTTTCCCGTAATGCCTCTGGAATTTGTTCTTTTTCCTCATCCGTAAGCTCCTCAAAAATATCCTGACGATCCAGCGGAACCGTTGTATAAACCGCCCATGTTGAACGCATCGCATTTTGAATGCGGTTGGCTTCTTCAGCTGATAAATCTTGCGCTGCCTGAAGCGTTACCTGCAGTCCGTTGGGAATGTTTTGCTGCTGTTCAACAGAGAATATCCCAAGAAAGGCACTGCCTCGTTTGTCCTTGTTTTCGTCAAAGATATACACAAGCCCTTTGAGCTCTTCCCGTTGCGTAGCGTCTTCATCAGATTTGGGAATAACTAAAGTCACTTCAAGTAACTTAATGTCTTGTAGCTTGTCATTTGGTGTTGCAGGATTATCGCCGCCAAGTTGTTCCGGTGTCAACACTTTTCCTGAAACATTGAGATTGCCGGGTTTACAATCAAACCACGCCTTTTTACGCTCGTACAAAAGATCAAAAAGTTTCAGACGGAGTTCGCCATATCCTAGTTCCTCAATAGTTTTCTCCGAAAAAGGTTTCGTCGGAGCTGAACCGTCCTGAATCTTTTTAATATCGAGGTTGGTCGTTTCTGTTTTCTTTTCAAGAGTTTCGATTGTCTTTTGACCTGTGCTGCGTATCTTCAGTTCTTGCGAAGTGAAAAAAATGACCGCAATAGCAAGCACAAATATCAAACCTAAAAAGATATTATTCCAAATATTCATGGCAATCTACATCAGTAGAAATTTTAATGTCATTATCGACACTCTTCAAGGTCAATTTCATAACTCGGATCTACAACAGTAGAAATTCCAATACCATTATCGACATTTTTTTAATTCTAACATGAAAGAGATATTTACAATAGTAGAAATTTAATGTCATTATCGACAATTTTATTTAACTTTTGAGAGTGTCTTACCGCAACAGTAGAAATTTCAATGCCATTACCGAGCAAACGATTGTTTTTCCAACGTTCCCAATCTACAACAGGTCAAGAAAATAAAATTCTACATTTATGCCATAAAATCACTACAATCGGAATAATCGGTAAAGTTTAACCAAACTGACAACCGATATTTTGTGTGGATAATTGGACACTAATTTTCCTACACCGTTTCCGGCACCGGTTTGATTCAGAACACAACATCTAACTATGTTTGCCGGCAAAAGACAACAAGAAAGTGATAGAAAAGATGAACTTTCGCCCAAAGACACCAATAGAATCTGTTTATTTTAACGATTTTTCTTTTCATCCGGATCAATGGTCATGGTTGTGGTCAGGTATTCTTTTTATATTTTGCGCAGTTTTCCTATTTACCACAGAAGGTTGCAGTCGGCAATATTACCGAGTTAAGGCGGACAATGAAGTTTACTCACTTCTGGCAACCGGCGGAACACATAATCCGCAATGGAAACTTGACGATTACCGAATCAACACGGATCGCCGCTCACGAATGTTTGACCCGTTCCATCCTGATTTTGAACCAATGCCATCGGATGACCCAGCCGCTCATCAGAAAATGCGCGTTGTTGACGGCAAAAATGCTTCAAAACATTGGTATGAGAACGGTATGACGCAAAATGTTGAAAATTCCGATTGGCGGCAATATTTGTTATTCAATGAAAAAGGAGCGGTTCCATTGGACAAAGACGGAGCAGTGGAACTGGCACTGCTTCATTCGCCGGAATATCAAGCGGCGTTGGAAAATCTTTATTTGGCAGCGATGCGGGTTTCCCGTGAACGGTTTCGGTTTGATGTACAATTTTACGGCGGCGATTCGCTGTTCTACACGGCAAACGGCAGACTTCGTGACAACGGCAGTAACAATCTTCGTAATGACATCAATCTTGGTGCCGGAAGAACCGGAACGGAAATTCTTTTTGCAACCGGCGGTGAGTTGGTGGTTGGTTTAGCCAATTCGATTACATGGTCGTTTAATGGTACGAATACGTGGTATGCAGATTCATTGTTTAACGTTGGGTTGGTGCAACCGATTCTTCGTAACGCCGGTAAAAAAATTGTTTTGGAAAATTTAACGCAGGCGGAACGGGATTTTTTAGCCGCAATCCGGCAAATGGTATTTTTCCAACAAGGTTATTACACGAAAATTGTTACAGGAGTTGGTCAGCAGTCGGCACCGGCTGGAAGTATCAATGCGGCGAATACACCAAGTTTCAGCAGTGGATTTTATGGTCTTCTTGCGGAACAAATCCGAATCCAGAATCAACGGCAGAATATTATTGCGTTAGAGGACAACTTACAACGGTTTATTGAAGTTTTTGATGCGGGACAACTGACGGATGTTTCGCAGGTCGAGGAAACACGGCAACGGTTACTTAATTCGGAAAGTTCCTTGCTCCAACGAATTATAACTTATCAGGGGAATATTGATACTTATCTTCGTTCACTTGGTTTGCCTCCTGATTTGAAAGTTGATATTAGCGATCCATTAATGGAACAATTCCAATTGACCTCACCGACATTAACAAGTTTACAGGAAAACTTAGGCAATCTTCTTGTCCATGTTCGCACCAAAGAAAAACCGCTTCCCGAAGATTTTGGTGAAAATCTGGAAAAGGTTATAAAACATACCGAAGGAGAAATTCAGAATTTGTATAACGATTTGGAGTTTTTACAAAAAAGTGTTCCGGATCGGCTTGAAAGTCTTCGTAATCTTGAGTCGAATCTTAGTGAACGGGTTCAGCAAGGTGAACGGATTGATCCAAGTATTTATGATACGGATATTTTTCAAACACGGATTGAAAAGTTACAAAATGAAACGGTTCCTGAAAATATCCACCGGATGAAAGCGGTTTTCAAATTACTGGAACAAATTATTCAACTCGACGAACAAACACTTCGTCAAATAATTCGTAACAATTCGTTTGAACCGGAAGTCCGTGAAGCGTTGGAAATTCTTAAATTAAATGAAACAACATTGCCGGATACCGGTGAAACATTGCTGGAACGTCAGCGGGAACTTGAAAAAGCACAAGAACTTTTCAAAACGTTAAAAGAATCCGCCGGAAAACGTGACGACGTAACAATAAAAGAAGACTCTCAGAATACCAAAAATCATAACATAAATCCGCTTGTTCCCAAAATACCGCGTCATGATTCAACAGCACATGATTCAACAACACACGGCACAACATCACATGATACAATAAAATCTGATAACGTTACAAATGATGCGGATACAGAGGAAACGTGGACAAAGAGAAAAGATTCTGCGGTGTTATTCAAAGATACGCTCAGTGATAACAGTAATTCGTTGAAAATAAAAACAAAACGAGAACGGGAAGATGCTCAAAAAATTGTTTCGGAATTACGGCAAAAAGATGATTATCGGGATTGGATTCGTCGGGTTTTGTCGGCGTTTCAGTATGAATTGGTTTCGCTTTCTCTCATACAAACGCGGGCGAGACTGGATACAATTATATTAGTTCCGACTTCGATTGCGCCGGAAGAAGCTTTTAAGATTGCGTCGGAAAACCGGCTTGACTGGATGAATCGCCGTGCTGTACTGGTTGATACATGGCGTCAAATTGATCTTGCGGCTAATCAACTTAAAGGCGACTTAAATGTAACAGTTGATGGTGAAATCGGAACGATTGACAAAGATGGTGTTCGGTTTGACGGAGACAATGGTCGTCTTCGGGTTGGTTTGAACTGGGATTCGCCGTTGACACGCCATAATGAGATGCTCGATTACCGCCGCACTCAAGTAGAATATCAAGCGGCACGACGTAACTATTATACTTATGTAGATTCGGTCAATGCCGATCTTCGGCGTATTTTAAGAGAGACGCAACTCCATCAAATTGATTTTGAAATTGCCCGCAACGCGGTTTTAATTGCAACAAGCCGGGTTGATGTTTGGCAACTTAAAATGGAACAACCGCCGGCACGCGGTCAAAAAATTGAAACAACAACTGCGACACAACTTATTGGGGCATTGGACGGATTGATGACGAGTCAGAATGAATTTCTGAACACATGGGTTTCGTACCAGACGCAACGTATGCTTCTTGATTTGAGTATGGGCACGATGGAATTGGACAGGTTGGGACGTTGGGTTGATCCTGGGGTGATCAGCAAGAATCGGGCGGAGTCAAAATCTGTGCAACCCGCACAAAAATTAACTCCCAAACGCCGACGAACTCATCAGCAACATCAACATCTTGTGCAACGAAAACTCACGGATCCATTGGTTCCTTCTGCACCGCGTTTGGATGATGAACCGGTTATTCCTGAACAGAAAACAGATGTTGCGGGACAAAAAACAAATGTCCCTGAACAAAAAATAAATGCCGAACAGAAAATAAATGCCGAACAGAAAATAAACATTTCCGAACGGAAAACCAAACCGATTATTTCATCGGCATTGATACAATCCTCCGAGTTGATTCAACCGGAACCCGATCTAAAAAAAGTGATACTCCAAACATCCTGGAACAGCGAATCCTCTGAATATCAGAATGCGCCGTTACCGCCCCAAAATCGCAAAACTCCAAAATAAGATTCCACGCTTGCGACCATTTGACATAGTTAGTTTTTTGTGAAACAATTGAATAACGTTTCGTTAACGTTTAGTTTATGAACATTGTGATACTTAATAATAGGAGAAAAACCATGAAAAATTTAGACCAACTTATTGACCAATACCAAATCTCAAAAACCTTGAGATTCGGACTAACATTAAAAGAAAAAAATAAAAAAGAAGGTTATGAAGGTGATATTCACAAAAGCCATTCTCAATTAGAAAATCTGATAAAATATTCAGAGGAAAAAATCATTGAAAAAGTAAATAAAAACAAAGAGATAACAACATTTATAGAATCAGAATTACCTTTACAAGCAATTCGCCAATGTCTTGATGATACTAAAAAATACATTAGTGATTGGGAGCAGTTTCATACAAGATATGATCAAATAGCTGTGCTTAAAGATTTTTATCGTAAATTAGAACGAAAAGCAAGATTTGACGGATTTTGGATGGACAAAAAAAGTATTAGGTAGCCACAGTCGCAAATCATCAAGTTATCAAGTTTAAATAATGAATATGATGGTAAAAAACGCAGAGATTATATAATAGATTATTGGAACGAAAATATCAGAAAAGCAAAACTAAAGTTTCATGAAGTTGATTTTGTGCTACAACAATTTGAAAAAGCTAAACAACAAAATAGAGATGATAAAAAATTAAATGAAGTAGAATTGCGTAAGCTATTTTTATCGTTGGCAAATCTTATTAATGAGACGCTTGAACCTCTTTGTAATGGATCTATTTGTTTTCCCGATAGCGAAAAAATTACAGATAGAGAAAATGATAAGAAGTTACAAAATTTTGTTTTTGATAATAACTTTAAGGAAAAATTATCAAAACAAATAGAAAATTTAAAAATATATTTTAGACAAAATGGAGGTTATGTCCCTTTGGGTAGGGTAACTTTAAATAAACATACTGCACAACAAAAACCCAATAAAGTAGATAATGATATAAATAAATTAATTGAAAAAATAAAATTACAAAAATTTATAAAAGAATATACAAATGATAAACAACTAAACGATTTTATAAAAACTACTAAAAATAAAAGCGAGAAAATTAAAGATAATGAATTGTCTTTAATAGAAAAAATACAACTCTTTAAATATAAGACTATTCCCGTAGGAGTACGGCATGAACTATCAGAATATTTATTTAAGATTTGTAAAATTGATAAAGAGCAAATAAAAAAATTACTTCAAGAAATTGGTAAACCGCAAAGTCCTGCTAAAGACTACAAAGATTTACAAAATAAAGAAGAATTCGATTTGCATAAATATCCATTAAAAGTTGCATTTGATTATGCGTGGGAATCATTGGCAAAAAATGAATACCACACAGATATTGAATTTCCAAAAGAAAAATGTCAAGAATTTTTAAGAGAAGTTTTTAATATTAATATAGGTAATAATAAAGATTTTAAGCTCTACTCTGCACTTTTATTCATTCGTGAAAATCTTGCTACATTAGACCACAGTAAACCAAACAATATAGATATTTACATCAAGAATGTTGAAACTACATTTAAAAAAATTGGTTTGGAAAAACATACAAAAACCATCAATACCATTATTAATTGGCATAAAAAACTCTCAAATATTCAACAATTAGATTATGATAAGGCAAAACAAACCATTGGACAATTGAGAGGAGGACTAAAAAATACAATAAAATGCTTTAAAGATTTAACTGAGTATTTTAAGGTTCTTGCCGTAGAATTTGGAAAAAAATTTGCTGAATTGCGCGATAAATTTAACGAAGAATACGAGATAAATAAAATTTCTCATTATGGGATTATCGTAGAAGACACAAATGCTGATCGTTATTTTTTGTTGACTGAATTAAGTGAGAGTCGTGAAGAAGTTGAAAATCTATTTACAAACGAAAACAAAGGATTTAAAACATGCACAGTAAAATCTCTAACCTCCAAAGCTTTATGGAAGCTTTTACATAATAACAAAGGGATAAGTGAAGATTTTCATACAAAGAATTGGAATTGCCCCAAAAAACGAGAAAATTTAAGCCATGAGGAAAATTTACAATATATTATTGAATGCTTAAAAGAATCAGCAATGGCAAAAGTACAAAATTGGGCGGAATTCGGTTGGAATTTTGACAAGTGCAAAACGTATGAAGATGTAGAAAAAGAGGTTGATCGCAAAGGATACAAACTTCAAGAATCAGGTCGCATATCAAAAGAAACAATAGAGTCTTTGATTAAAGACAAAAATTGTTTGTTATTGCCGATTGTTAATCAAGATATAGCAAGAAAAGATAGAGAAGCCAAAAATCAATTTACGAAGGACTGGGAGAAAATTTTTGCAACCAATAACGGATATAGATTACATCCTGAGTTTAAAATATCATATCGACATCCGACTCCAAACTATCCGAAACCAGAAGAAAAACGTTACTCGCGATTTCAGATGATTGCTTATTTGATGTGCGAATATATTCCAAAAAATAATACTTATACTTCTCGCAAGGAACAAATTAAATTTTTTAATGATAAGGAGAAACAAAAGGATTCAGTGGAAAAATTTAATAATATGATAGAAACAAAAAATGATTATTTTATTTTTGGAATTGACCGCGGCATAAGACAGTTAGCTACTCTTTGCGTGTTAAATAAAAACGGGCAAATACAAGGTGGCTTTGAGATATATACTCGTGAATTTGATTATGTTTGTAAACAATGGAAACATACTTTACTTGAAAAACGAAATATTTTAGACCTGTCCAATTTGCGAGTAGAAACAACTATTGACGGCAAAAAAGTATTGGTTGATTTGAGTGAAGTTGCAGTGAAAATAAAAGATGAGCACGGTAAATATATTAAAGATGAGGAGGGCAAATATAAAACAGATAAGAACAATCAGCAAAAAATAAAACTCAAACAATTGGCTTATATTCGTAAACTACAATATAAAATGCAAACAGAACAGGAACGAGTATTGAGTTTTATCAAGAAATATAAGACCGATCAAGACATAGAACAAAACATAAAAGAGTTGATTACTCCTTATAAAGAAGGAAAAAATTATACTGATTTACCAATTGAAAAAATTAAAGATATGTTTATCCAGTTTACGGAATTAACTTCCAAAAATGATGATAAATCTGAAAAAGAATTACGCGAATTTTGCGAGTTGGATGCTGCAGATGACTTAAAAACAGGTGTGGTTGCTAATATGATCGGTGTCATTGTGTATTTGCTTGAAAAATATAATTACAATATTTATATTGCATTGGAAGATTTGACACGTGCTTTTTATGAACAAAAAGATGGTTTATCAGATGTAATTTTATCGAATACAAATAAAGATAAAACTGTAGATTTTAAAGATCAAGAAAATCTAGTGTTAGCAGGACTTGGTACTTATCAATATTTTGAAATGCAGTTACTTAAAAAGTTGTTTCGTATTCAGCAAAATAATGGAAATATATTGCATTTAGTTCCTACATTCCGCAGTGTAGATAATTATGAAAAAATTGTCCGCCAAGATAGTAAAACAGTAGGCAATAAATATGTTAATTATCCGTTTGGTATTGTGCAATTTGTAGATCCAAAATATACTTCAGAAAAATGTCCAAAATGTGGAAAAACAAATACAACAAGAAAAGAAAATATATTAACTTGTAAAGAATGTGCATTTAAAACCCCTTGCAATCAAGCTGGTGAACAAAACATTCACTATATCCAAAATGCTGATGATAATGGCGCATATCACATAGCATTAAAAGTATTGGAAAATCTTGAAAAGCCCCAAAAACGTGTATGATTAAATTGCCGTATCGACGTTAAATAGTTTGATTTTTTGTCCGTTATTCTATTTATTTACATAATGTTTACATGGGTGGCGACGAGGAGTTGGTTCGCTGTTCCGCAGACTCGACGCCCAAGCCGCTCTATTCCTTACGCTGAACCAAACCGCAAGATCATTCCATTCTTTACCTGAGTACTTGATATCAAAAAATCTTGCTTTCGTTTATCGTTATAATTCGAGATATATCTCCCTTGCATTCCAAATACTCAATAAGTGCCTCGACATACTTTGGCAAACGACAACAAGGTAACAAATGACAAAATATTACACCAGATCGTACTATGAATTACTGTAACGACACAACAAGTATAAAAGTTATCGTTTTCCGATAGGTAGTAAGCAGTTCAAAACGAAAATTCAAGTGCGAGTAGTTTTAAACATTATTAGAAGTCGCCGTAACAGAATCTGATTATTTACAAACTCTGACAAGTAATCAGATGCGGATAAATAGACCAGAATGCGATTTGTTCAAGAGTGCGTACACTGTCAACGCCCAAACCAATATTCCTGAACAGAAAATAAACATTTCCGAACGGAAAACAAAACCCGATTATTTGTAATATATCAGTGGAATATTTTTGAATTTGTTTACATTTGGAAATTACAAGGTAGGCGACCTTTCGCCGAAAGGTTTTCACCTACGGTCGCAACGGTTGGTTTTGTTATGGTGTTGTACACAGTTGGTTTTTCATTTCCGTCCGTCAACAGGGGCAAGTCGGC
>JAITBS010000253.1 GCA_031283515.1 Planctomycetaceae bacterium | reverse complement strand
GTTTTTTATACTTTTTTATTACACTTAATTATGTCGGAAAAAACGATTTTTAAACGAATTATTGATAAGGAAATTCCAGCACAGATTGTTTATGAAGACGATCTTTGTATGGCGTTCAAAGATGTTAATCCTCAAGCTCCGGTTCATATCTTGTTGATTCCAAAAAAAGAAATCGCATCAACAGAGCAATTAACAGAAGAGGATACCCCATTGCTCGGACATCTTTACGGAGTTCTTCGCAAATTGGTTCAAGAATTTAATTTGCAAGAAGGTTATCGTGTTGTTACGAATTGCGGTCAGAATGGAGGACAAACCGTGTATCATTTACATTTTCATCTGCTCGGCGGTCGTCCACTCCTTTGGCCTCCGGGTTAAAAAAACGTGCAGAATTATATTCAGGAAACTTTTAAAAAACGTTGCAAAAAATCAACATCCTCTGCAGACTATTAGAACAATGTATTCAAGCAATTAATAAAATAGACACTTGCGCCGGAATTGTTGAAAAAAATTCCTGAACCTATTTTCTTTGCCCAAGAAATAATCTACAATCAAAATAAAGTTTTTTCGCAAAGCCGCTCTAAAAATCACTGTACAATAAGATTTGTAAAGTGAGGCGGCGTAACAAACACTAACCAAAACCCCAAAGCCATGAGTATTGGTAATTTTAATCCGGTTATGCCGAGTGTGGCTCAGGACGTGAAGAACCACGAACGAACAGCAGAA
Organism: Planctomycetaceae bacterium; assembly: GCA_031283515.1. Lineage (GTDB taxonomy): Bacteria > Planctomycetota > Planctomycetia > Pirellulales > Thermoguttaceae > WRKP01. The sequence goes on along the minus strand of JAITBS010000253.1, from coordinate 6,478 downwards.
AGTCATGAACGGGCTGCACAGGCACAAGGAATTAGTGGTGATGATAAGGAAAGTGAAGCATCGTCAGGAGACCGTGATGCAGATGGTCGTCAGGCATGGCGATGGATGAACCGACCAAACAAACAGAACGAAGAAAAAGATCACAAAGTCCCCGATATCTCAGGACAAACCGGAAATTCACTAGACCTAAGCGGTTAAAAATTCAACCGGAAAATCATTTCATTGTTAAACGCCTTAACAATTATGCCAACCTAATATCGTTGTCCAACCGGAAATAGTAAGCAATTTTTTTGCGGAACTATTTTATCACCGTTTCGTGTTTTTTGTTGTAACATTTTATTTTCTTCAGTTTTTTTCTTTCAATTGAGTAACTCAAAATCATACAATGCCGCTTATTGTTCAAAAATTTGGTGGAACCAGTGTTGCCGATACTCAAAAAATTCTTGGAGCTGCGCGGAAGGCAATTCGTGCGGCACAAGCAGGAAATCAAGTTGTTGTTGTTGTCAGTGCGATGGGCAAAACAACAGATCATCTTGTTTCGCTTGCGAAAGAGATTACGGATCGTCCTTCTCACCGTGAAATGGATATGCTCATGTCTTCCGGTGAACAGGTTACAATTGCACTTATGGCGATAGCGTTGGAATCGCTTGGTTACAAAGCAGTAAGTATGACCGGAGCTCAAATCGGTATCAAAACCGATAGCTCACACACCAAAGCACGTATTCGTTCTATTTCAACCGACAGTATGAGAAAGGCTCTTGATGCCGGTAAAATTGTTATTGCGGCTGGTTTTCAAGGGATTGACGATGAAGGTAATATTACCACATTGGGACGCGGCGGGAGTGATACTTCGGCGGTGGCGTTGGCGGCGGCTCTGGGTGCCGATGAATGCGACATCTACACCGATGTGGACGGCGTGTACACAACCGATCCGCGACTCTTGGCGGAAGCCCGAAAAGTTGCGCAAATCAGTTACGACGAAATGCTTGAATTGGCAAGTCTTGGCGCCGGTGTGATGCATAGCCGTTCGATTGAATTTGCCAAGAAATTTGGTGTTACAGTTCATGTTCGGAGCAGTTTCACCGACACACCCGGTTCGTTGATTGTTGCAACACCGGAAAGTAATACCGCGGTTGCCGGTGCGGCAATTGCTAAAAACGAAGCGCGATTGACATTGGTTGGAGTTCCCGATAAGCCGGGTAATGCCATGCGGCTTTTTGCACGTATTGCCGAAGCCAAAATTGCAACAGATATGATTGTTCAAAATATCGGTCAGGAAGGACGAACCGATATTTCGTTCACCGTTCCCGGCAACGATTTAACAGCAACACTTGACGTGTTAAAAACTGTTTCGGAAGAGATTGGAGCAGAACGGGTTGATTATCAGGAAAATGTTACGAAAGTATCTGTTGTGGGACTTGGTATGGAAGGACAAGGCGGTGTTGCGGAAAAGATGTTTCGGGCGGTGTCACGGAAAATGATCAATATCAGCATGATTACCACAAGTGAGATTAAAATTTCCACTCTTGTCTCTTGGGAAGACGCACTCGAAACTCTTCGCGCAGTTCATTCGGTGTTCCAACTGGAAAAAACGCCTTCGCAACTCAATTCGCCGGAATTATCGGCGAAACAGGCGAAACCAATCAAACCGGAACTTGATGTGGCGCGGCTTTCCGGTATGGAAGATATTTTAATCGAAGCTATTCATCTTGACCAAACTCAGGCACGAATCACGATGCCCAATGTACCGGACAAACCGGGAATTGCCGCAGAAATGTTTGAACGAATTGCGGAAGCCGGAATTGTGGTGGACATGATTGTTCAGAGTTGCGGTCGTAACGGAAAAGCAATTATTACGTACACGGTTCCGCGTACCGTGTTGGATACGGCACTTGATGTTACGAAAAAACTTGCCGGCGAATGGAAGAGTGATGAACCGTTGTACAATTCGACGATTGCGATTTTATCAGTTCGCGGTACGGGCTTGCGGTCTCACACGGGTTTGGCGTACCGAATGTTCAAAACTCTTGCCGACGGCAAAATCAATGTCAATGTCATCTCCACCAGCGAACGCAATATCTCCATCACCGTCAACAATGCGCAAGGAGAACAAGGTTTACAACTCCTCAAAAAAGAATTTGCCAACGAAATGATTTGAACTTCATATTTTGTAACGGTCTGTTTTATTTTTGTTCCGGTCTGCGTGATTAGGAAAAGGAATGATTCAACACAAACACGATTAGAGCGGAGAGAACCGATACAAATAAAAACTCCATTACAATTACAATATTACCAATCATTTTGGTTTTATGATTTATTGTCCGATACGAATTCCTTGTGATTGGTTCATTCGTATGGCTTTGCTCTTGATGTCATATTGAATAGTTTCGGCGGCGGTTTGTTCTTTGTTACCGTCTTCAAAGGTATGAATTTTAGCGTTGCCGTCGAAGGTTACAAGAGTTTTCGCCTGATTGTATTTAATTGTTTGTGCCTTACCGTAAAATTTACTGCTGTCAATCGAAGCGTTGCCGAAGGCGGTTAATTCCATTGTATTCTGTTCATTGTTGTTGACATCAGGAATTTCAACAATATGTAATTGTTCACATTCCAAAATATAGCCATATTTTCGTGCAATATTTAGATTGTCAATTCCGATATGATCATCCCAAGAACTAACCGGCAAATAAGCCGCTTGAACTCGTCCGCTGATTTCCACATTGCGTTGGTCACCAAGAAATGTTCCCTGAATATGATCATGAAACCAAATAGTAAGAAATTTCAGCGAACTTTTTTCTTTCGTTGTTGTCAGCGATTCCGGCAGACCTATTTTTGTATTGGAAAATCCCTCGTCGGAATTGAGACTTGTAAAACACAAAACTCCCGGTCGGTCATTCGGTCCTTCCGCAACAAAATAATTCGACGCCACATAAAACCGCAATTTACCAAATTCCGCCCTACTCAACGATTTTAACTGATTATTCACATCCAGTTCCCGACTCCGTACAAAAACATTATTGGCACACTGAATCATTTCCGCTTCCGGTTTGACATCGGATTTGTCGTCGAAAAACAGTATTTGGCGGTTAAGATAAATTTCCATAACATCACACCAAATCTCTTTATCCTGATGAATTGCCCGAACACGATTTCCGTTTCGGTCGGATTTTCCGAGAAACTGTAACACTTTGCCGTTGAAAATCATATTTTCATTCCAGTCAACCAGCAATCGGTTATCTTTATTGATGTTGTTATTGGCGGTTTTATTTGTTTCGTTATTTTCGGATTTTAGGGGAACTAAGGGAATCGGAGTATTGGGAGCGGATGTTGTTCCGAATGAATTTGTTGTTGCGGTATTTTTTGTTTGAAAATATTTTTGTGTTGAATCAATATCGGTATTGGCAATTAAGCGTCCGACACCGGGAACCCAGATTTTGTTACTAGATCGGGCGATATTGATTTCTTTTGCTCTTAACTCGATTCCGCGTCCTCGAAACACTGCGTCTTGTTGTTTCCCTGTAATCAATATTTGTGTTTCGGGCAACGACGGATTCCAAACAGTAATTTCTTCTCCGGTAATTTCGATTACACTAATATTGGATAATTGTTCTACGGCGGCTTTTTCGGTAATTCGGACATTGCCTTCAACCGCCAATGTTTCGACATGGGAACGTCCTTCGTTATAGACAACCTGCATATACATTTGTTTACCGGCGATTGCGTATTGAGCCATCGCCTGAGGCTGAATCCCCAACAAATTCTGAGACGACACAGAACCGGAAACATTGGGATTAGGATTGGGTTGTACCGGCACCGCCGCCAAAGTTCCTGGCGGCGGAACAGGTTGCGACTGATACAACGGAACAAGAGCAACTTGATTTTGATTTGTTGTTTGTTTCTGATGAGCGGGCGAATTGGGTTGAACAAATTGAACCTGTTGAATCACCGAAGAAGTTTTGGCAGGTGTTTTTGTTGCCGGCGTTTCTATTGCCGACACCATTGCGGAAGAGTCATCAACTAAGGTAATTAGTTGACGTGTTGCCGGCGGATGAGAGGCGGTAACCGTGTGATTTTCGAGAGTTGACGGCGGTGAATCCGCCAAGATTCGGGGAACCCAACGTGATTGTTGAATAACCACTCCGGTAGAAGAAATGGTCTTGAAAAAAATATCCAACCGGTTAATATCACACGTTCCTTTTTCGTTAATAAAATGAACTTTATCCATCACAACCGCACGATCCGGTGTTACATTATTTTTGTCGTTAACCAATGAACTGTTGACGGAATTTAAACTTGGGAGGGTTTGGGGAGTTGTTTCATTTTTTGGGTTTGTGTTTTTTGGGTCAGTTGTTTTCTGATTGTTTGTTGTTTTTGGGGTTGTTGTTTTGGGTTCAATATTACACCAAAGGTCAAGTTTTCCGGCGGTCATATTTCCGAATCCTTCCAGATCAGCGGTAATTCCGCCCCAAAGTTTCAGAATAATCTGATTTTTAATCATGGGATAAGGTTCTGCCGACAAAGCATTCCAAGACAAAAACATTTTCTTTGGTGTTTTTTCGTTGCCGATATTTCCTCGCAAATTTCCTTTCCCTTCGGAGAGCAATTTGCCGAATTCTCCGTTTTGTCCCAATGTATATTGAAAACTTTTTTCTCCTCGAATCACATATTGATTTTGAAAGACCATTTCCACTTCTTTTGAGGCGCCGGACAAGGTTTGTGTTTCGATAACCAAAAGATTTTTTCGGAGGTCGTACAAAATATGGTCGCCGGTCATAAGTACACCGCCGTTTTGTGGGCTGACCAATTTGGCGGGAACAACCGGTTGATTATTTTGTGCGAGTTTTCCGTTGGCTTCAAAGACGACAGGTTCCAGATTACCAAGACCATTATTTTGTGAAAAATCGTTTGTTTTTTTGGTTGGGGTATTTTTAGCAACAGAATTGGAGTTATTTATTTTTTTCTCTTTGGTTTGAAATTTAACTTGAATTTCTTCTGCGGTTAAGCGGTCGGTTGAACCGTCGGGATTAGTTCGTTGGGCGTCGGCATTTCCCAGAAATTTGGCGATACCGGTTTTTTCGTTCTGTTTTTCTGCTTTGACAAACTGGAAGATAAATTCACGTTGACATTTAATATCGAGAAAAGTTGCGGGACAAGACGGAACGATACGGGATTTTGATAACGGATTATCAGTGGAATTTTTTTGGGAGTTGCCGATGATTTTCGGGATGGAATTGGGGTCTTCGGGAAAAACAAGATTGAGTTGTTTTAATTTTTCGAAACGTATGAGGCTTAATTCTTTGGGTGATTTGGGTAAATTGGGATTGGGCAATGCCAGTTCCATATTAAACATGGAACCTTCTCCGTAATGATAACCGATACAAAAACGAACATCTCTCACGGTAGAGATTTTTGTCAAACCGGGGGATTCGATGATGGAGATATCTTCTGTTTCCAAGAACAAGTTATCTTGGATTCCGGTTTCTTTCATATCGCTTTCGATGGTAACTTTTCCGGAGAGTCGACCGGCTTTGATGTTTGGCAACGGGAATTGTCCGAGATTGAAATCGTGGTCAAATTCGATTTCGGCGTAAAGCGGAGTTCTCATAACGATGGCTTGTTGAAGTGATTTATTCCGTTCTATTTCTGTGAGATCGGGATCGTCCAAACCTTGTACTATCAACACGGTACAAGGTTGTAATTTAACGACATTACCTTGTACCTCGTCTTTTCCGAACAAAATAATAGTCTGACCGAATTGAAGATAATGAATTTCCGATTCGGGATTACGTTCCCAACCTTCTTCGGGAAAGAGGAACAAAAACGGTTCAATTTCTTCTCTGGTAGGGTTTTCTGATACGGAGAGATGTCCATTGAGCGGCTCTTTTGACATTGGCAAAAGCAGCGGCACCACGATCCAACCGTACAAAAAGTACAATCCGAGTACGATGAAAAAACTACTAATCGTCGCAAAAACTCGCATGGTTTATTGTGAATAACGGTAACCATTGAGAACAACGATAAACGGTTCGGTTTTACCATTTACCGTAAAAACTGTGTCGGCGATAACCGCATATCAGCTAAAAAGTTCCAATTCCAATACGATAAAATAAATCAACTATTAGAGTATTTTACTTTAGCTATTGGTGTTTTTCAAGAGCACCTGATGAATTGGGGGGTTGTAATCCGACTGCCGTCAAAGGCAATCATCTGCATATTTTCAAGAGCACCTGATGAATTGGGGGTTTGTAATCTGCATGTGACTTTCTTCCGTCCTGAAAGGCGAAACAGAACACTCGGAACTGGCGGTTAGGGGTGAAGAAGAAAAATTAACAAAGCGACTGAATGTGTACTTCTTGCAGTCATTTAATTGGAAAATGCGTTCACCGCGAACCAAAGTTGATATACTTAATTCGACATTGGATATTGGATATACTATTTTGTTCAATTATATTGAGGCGTTTGTACGGTTGTTTGGTTTTGA
>JAITBS010000239.1 GCA_031283515.1 Planctomycetaceae bacterium | reverse complement strand
TTGTTTGATGGTTCGGTTCGGTTTATTTCGGATACAATCAATTGTGTAACATCTGGAATCACCACACCGAAACAAGTTACAAGCGGTCCCAGTGAATTTGGTGTCTGGGGAGCATTGGGATCAATCTCCGGCGGTGAATCCGCAGCTCCGTAATTCACAACACCGAATCAATAAACGTTGCAATATTTGACAACATGCAAACTTCGTACCCGCCGCATTGCGGCGGGCTGTTTCGTATTGCCCACTTCGGACAAAGGAAATACGTTGCGTTTTGTCCACGAACACGGAAAAAAATAAAAATTCCGCTGAAATATTACAAACGTTTTTTGAAAATAATCCTAAAAATTAGCGAAAATCTGCGCAATCAGTGGACTTTGCTGAAAGAATTCAAGTCGGCTATTGACGAAATCCTGCTGAAATATTATATTTTTTGATGTTCTTATTGTGAAATATTCGCAACACAAAAGAAAGGTAAATACTTTTTTTGAAAAGTTGTTACTCATCATTACATCTGTATTTCAGTTATAAACAGAAAATGGATACAAAAATAGATTTTGACAATACCGATTCGGTTCGTAATGCTAAACCGTTGAAATATGTTCAGGAAATTATTTTTCGGACGCCGTTGGTTTTGGAGCACGGTGATATCTTGCCGGAAGTCAAAATCGCTTACGAAACTTACGGTACACTAAATAGTAAAAAAGACAATGCGATTTTACTTTGTCATGCGTTGTCGGGAGATTCGCATGTTGCTTCTCATGATTCGGAAGACGATTCGGGTTGGTGGGAGTTTATGGTTGGTCCCGGCAAACCGATTGATACCAATCAATTTTTTGTAATTTGTACGAATTGTCTTGGCGGTTGTCGCGGAACAACCGGACCGGATGATATCAATCCGAAAACAGGACGGCGTTACGGTATGGATTTTCCCGAAATCACTATCGGCGATATTGTTGAAGTGCAAAGTCTTTTGATTGATCATCTTGGTATTGGACGGCTGCTTTCCGTGATTGGCGGTTCGTTGGGCGGAATTATGACTCAGGAATGGTCAACACGATTTCCTGACCGGCTTGTTTCCGCAATCTTGTTGGCAACCGCCGTTCATTTAACCAATCAGGCATTGGCATTTGATATTGTTGCGCGCAATGCGATTCAAAGCGATCCCAATTTTCACGGCGGTCAATATCATGAAAAAGGAGTTGTTCCGGCGGATGGTTTGGCAATTGCCCGAATGCTTGGACATATTACTTATTTGTCACACGAATCAATGATGAAAAAATTCGACACAAACCGAACACAAGGACGGCAGGTCAATACAAAATTTGAAACAAGATTTTCTGTCGGTTCCTATCTGGCGTATCAAGGCGATAAATTTGTTGAACGTTTTGATGCGAACAGTTATATGGTTATTTCAAAAGCGATTGACAATTTCGATCTCGGCAGTACACCGGAAGCATTGAGAAAATCGTTGCGAAAATCAATGTGCCGATGGTTAGTTCTGAGTTTTTCAAGTGACTGGCTTTTTCCTCCTTTTTTGTCCCGTGAAATTGTTGACGCTTTAATTTCCTTAAATAAACGAGTCAGTTATTGTAACATACCAACTGAATATGGACATGATGCATTCCTTTTGCCGCACGATTTTCCATTGTACGGAGAGATGATTCGGTCATTTTTGCGGAATGTATTTTTTGAACAAGATTCTGACGGAGTACCGCAATTTCAACATCCTGATCGACTGGATTACGAACAGATTCTTGATTTGATACCGCGCGGCGCAAAGGTTCTTGATCTTGGTTGTGGTAAGGGCGGCTTACTGGCACGGTTACGGCAGCGGGAAAACAATCGGGTTCTAGGGCTTGAAATCAAAGAAAAATATGTGTTACAATGTATTGATCGAGGTATTGATGTTGTCCAAACCGACCTAAACGCCGGGCTCAAGGCTTTTGAAGATGATCAATTTGATTTTGTCATTCTTTCAAAAACGTTACAAACCGTACGGGATGTTGAGTTTGTATTGGATGAGATGCTTCGTGTTGGTACGCGGGGTATTGTCAGTTTCCCGAATCTCGGTTTCCACGAACACCGCCGGCGTTTGTCCGAAGAAGGCAAAGCTCCGCGTATTGCTCACAGAGATGACCCCAATGAATGGTATAACACTGTTGATGTACGTTTTCTAACATTATCTGATTTTGAAGATTTTTGTGCGAAAAAAAAGTTCCGTATTCATCATTGTATTCCGTTGGACACGCAACAACATAAACAAGTTGAAGACAATCCAAATCAAAATGCGGATGTTGTGATTGTTGTACTGAGTCGTGGACTTTCCTGAGAAATCCTATTGGTGTCTCATTCCCACTACGGTTATGAAAATGTCACTCCTTTCAGGATGAAGAATAAAAGTAATATATCAGCGGAATTATTATTTTGATTCTTCACCCTGAATGGGTGAAAATCGAAAAACAAAATATTCCACTGATAGATTACCAATAAAATTTTCACTAATATATTACCTAATTTTTTGTTCTTAACATTTTGTTTATTTGTGTGAGCGGTTATTGCCGAACGAATACATGCCCGATACTTCAACACAATCCCCAAATCAAAAATCAATACTTCATGATATAAAACGATTCCGGTTCTCCACGAATCTGTTAAATTTTTTTGTTTCGGGAACTGTTGTATTTTGTACTTTTTTTATTCTGGCATTGGCATCATTTTATCTTCCGTTGACTTGGGACGAAGGGATAATGAATGAACGTGCGGCGAATTTATCGTTTTGGTTTCAACGGATTTTGCAACAGATTCCAGGTGTTCAAAAAATAATTCCGCCCTGCCCCGAACTGGAAAATGTTCATGAAACAGATTCTTTGGAATTACTGTTCTCAAATTGGGGATTGGAATGTTATTGTTTCACAGAAGAAGGACATCCCCATTTTCCCGTGTTTCTCAACGCTGTGGGGCAACTTATTGCTCCGCCGTTTTTACCGGAAATCGTACAATTTCGTTTTGGTTCTCTTGTTTTCTTTTCACTCACAATCGGAGTTGTTTTTTATCGTTTGCAACAAGAATTTGATTCAACAACAGCGTTTTTTGGAGTTGTTTCGATTTTATTGATTCCGCGTTTGTTCGCCCACGCACAAATTGCGTTTTATGATTCGGTATTGATATCAGCATGGCTTTTGAGTTGGGCATTTTTTCCGTACGCTTTGAAATCCGGTTGGGGAACTTTTTGTTTCGGCTGTGCTGTTGGTTTGACAATGTCGTCGAAATTTTCAGGTTGTGGTGTTTTATTGCCGTTGATGTTGTGGTTGGTTGTTCGTTTGTTGACGAATCGGTTCGTTGACGCAGAAAACCGTTTGCGTGTTTACGATTTATCGAAATGTATTTTTCTGACAATTCTTTTGGCATTGCTTACCTTCTGGTTATTCAGTCCGCGTCTCTGGCTTAACCCAATTACCGGAATGTATCAATATTTTTATTTGAATACACATCGGACACTCAATATTGCCGTACTTTTTTTCGGCAATATGTACAATTTAACTTATTCGTTACCTTGGTATAATACACTTGCATGGTCGGTAATTACCGTACCGATTGGAATTTTGGTTCTTTTTTTTGTTGGTCTTCTAACGATTATTCGGGACAAAAATAAACATTGGTCTGGTTTATGGCTTTTTCTGAACATGTTGTCATTGTTTTTTCTTCGGGCATTGCCGCGAACACCGGTTCACGATGGTGTTCGGATGTTTATTCCGGCGTTTCCGTTTTTGGCAATAATTGCCGGAATTGGAGCCGCTGCACTTTGGAAAGGAACCTTTTGGAATAGAATATCTGTAAATAAAAAACAAGCCAATAAAACGTGGGGCAATGAAATATTTTGCAACGAAAACATGGTGTTCAAAAAGAATCGTTTGTGTACTCAATTACCGGTTTTACTGATTTACGTTGCAAGTTTGTTCAACATGTTTTGGTATGCGCCGCAATGGTTATCGTTTTATAATTTCGTGATTGGCGGTTTACCCGGAGCAGTTCGGGCTGGTATGGAACCGACTTATTATTGGGACGGTTTGGACGATGAGGTTCTCCAATGGCTCCGTAACAACACTAATTCCGGTGATAAAATTGTATTTAGTGTTCATTCTCCTGCGGCACTTGATTTGTACTTTTCCATGAAAAAATTCCCGATTCCGTTTGAAATTCCGTCAGTAACGGAAACATTCGATGATTTCAAAACGCAAGGTTTTCGATACTATATTCTCCAACGCCGCCCAAGCGGTGAATTTGCACGGGATAAACAATTAATGTTGCGTGAGAAACCGGTGTGGGTGAAGACGATTCGCAAAGGCGGTTGGGGAGTCTGGAATCTTAATACTGTACCGATTATTGAGATTTACGAGATTTCGCATTGAACAAATCAACAGTTTTTATCCATGCGGTTTCGACTAACGGTGAAATCTGTTTCCAGTCGTATTGTTCTTCAACGAGTTGGCGTGCTGATTGAATCAATTGAGTACGTTTTTCCGAATCGCCGAGTAATTCGATACAATGATCGGCGAATGATACGGGATTGTCGGCAAGAACGATATTTTTATTGTGTTCGATATTTAACCCTTCGGCGCCGATTGTTGTTGCGAGAACGGGAATTTTTGCAGCGAACGCTTCGAGAATTTTGAGCCGTGAACCGCCGGCAATACGGAGCGGAACAATTTCCAAACATCCTTCTTTAAGCGGCAACCGAATATCAGAAACAGAACCGGTAAAACGAATCCGATCTGTTTGTAACTTTAAAAGCCAATCCGGCGGATTACGACCAATTACTGTTAATGTTACTGCCGGATTCTTTTTCAGAATCAACGGAAAAATACTGCGGATAAACCATGTAACCGCATCCTGATTCACCCATACATCCATCGAACCGCAATACACAAGATGATTCGGTTTAGGTGTATTCTCAATTTCATCATACGCCCTAACCGTAACACCATTGGGAATAACACAAAAATTATTGAGTACAAATTCGTTGCGTAAAAGTTGGGCATCGCTATCCGAAACAACAGAAAGATAATCAGCTTTTTGATAATATTTTTTTTCAAAACGATAAAGTTTTCGGGCTTCATGAATTCCGAGCATCATTTTGAACGGATTCCGTGTTGTTTTTGTAAACCGTTGCCATGAAAGATATTCGACGTTATGCGTGCAGATGAACAACGGCAACATGTTGATGTACGGACTATAAACGGCATAGTGTGTCCATTCGACATGAACCAGATCGAAATGTTTTTCCCGAACGAGTTTTTGCAACGTCAATACATAATTGGGCGAAAAATGCCGCCGAACCGAAATAGGAAACGGATGAAATAAAGAAGGAACAGCTCCTAAAAGAATTTTCGGAACGGAATTGTAAATGGGAATACGCGGCACTCCAACAACTTCAAATCCGGCATTTTCCATTTTTCGGACATTTTCTGTTTCCGTTTGACCGGCGGCATCACAATGCGCCAAGTAAGTGATTCGATGTTGTTTCGCAAGAGGAGCAAGGAGTTGAAAGGTACGGATTGACTTTCCGGAATCGTGTACGGAAGGAAACCATTCGTCAAGAACAAGAATATTCATATTTTAACAGAGAAAAGTTGAAAAATTGATAAAAATTTGCGGACTGATTATCTCTCTCAAAATTCCAAAATAATCATAACTTTATTTGTTTTTATTACGATATTTTTTGCTGGCGCGTTGTAGAAATTCGCGTTCTTCTTTGGTGAGTCCTGCTTCGCCGACTTTACCGTAACGACCGAGAATTTCATCGAGCCGTTTTTCAAATTCTTCATCTTTTTCTGATTTTATTTCTTGGTTTTTAGTTTCATTTTCTTTGTAAGTATGTAATTTTGGTTTCCGTTTGAACATTTTGCGGAAATTGTTTCCCCATCCGGTAAAACCGTCGGTGATTTTTCGGCGATATTGGGCGAAGAATAAATAGTAAAGGAGAGCAAAACCTGCTCCGGCAAGGTGAGCGATGTAAGCGATGCCGCCTTTACCAACACCGGAAGCACCGCCGGCATCCATGAAAACAATAATCAAACCGATTGCCCACATCGGTAACGGCAGTATTCCCCAAAGTAAGAGAGTTTTGGTGGGATAAAAGAGTGCGTATAAAATGATAATCCCTGTAACACCGCCTGAAGCTCCTAAGCAACCGATTTCGGGATTGAAGACGGCATGGACAATGCCGCTGAACATGATTGTTAGGAGATAAAACACGAGATATTCTGTGCGTCCGAGTTGATGTTCGACATTTTCGCCGCGAAAAAAACCGATACCGCCTGGTCCCAAACCGAGCATTATACCGTAGCCAAACATGATCAACCCTAACATATTTCCGGCAATATGCCAGAAATCAGAGGGAGAATGCGCAAAACCATACGTTAGGAATTTCCACCAGAGTTCGGGCGTATTCAAGGTTCCCGGCACAACAGACAGAATAGTTGTAAGAGAATTGTTTGTAAATAACAAGCCGTTTGCAAGCCAAAGCCCAAAATTGATAATAATTAAACATACCGTTATTGACATAGAACCTTTGCGTGAACGGAGATAGCCGTAATCGTCATAAGGTTCGTATCGGTTGTAATCGCGGTCTTGAAATCCCATACTGGTTATGATATAAAACGATATCCATTTGAGTAAGCCCCAATGGAGAAACTGGAAACAAAAACAAACCTCTTCCCGAAATTCGCGACAGGAATTTGTCGCTTCGAGACGGATGAAAGTCGGGCGTACACTTGTACTGCCGACAGTGACTTTGATCCACGATATAAGTTGACCTTCCAGCAAACTCGGATAAAGAGGCTTGTATTTGGGAGATTATAAGAATCTCTGTTAAAAAAACAAGAGTATAAAAAAGTATTTTATGAAAAAGTGTTTAATCACTGGAGCGAGTGGATTTGTTGGTCGTCATTTATTACAGTATTTTGACAGAGTTGCTGCGGGGATTACAGAAGTTTTGGGAGTGGATCTTTATCCGGCACCGCTAACCTTTGTACCGCAACAATTTTCTTACCGTTTTGAACAGATTGATTTGACACAACTGGAGTCATTTACGGAACTTGCCAAAGAATTTGATCCGGATTGGTTAATTCATCTTGCTGGGGAGAGTAGTGTGGCGGCGAGTTGGCGTGATCCGGATCGTTGTATAATGAACAATGGGAATATAATCTCTAATATGCTTCGGTTCTTGAAGTTACGTCCTATGAAACACCGGTTGAAATGCCGAATGTTAGCAGTGGGATCCTCGGAGGTGTATGGGGAGTATTTGGAGCCGTTTGAGGAGTCGCATCCAAGACAACCGTATAATCCATACGCTATCAGTCGTTTATATCAGGAAGATCGGATTCAGTTGGATGTTAAATGGCAGAGTCTGAACATTGTTTCGACTCGATCATTTAATCATACTGGTCCGGGACAAAATGACCGGTTTGTTATTGCATCGTTTGTCCGTCAATTATGCAGTGCCAAAAAAAATGGACAAAAATCAGTCTGTCTTAAAACTGGTAATGTTCAACTTATTCGGGATTTTTCTGATGTTCGTGATGTGGTGCGGGCTTACCATCTTTTGCTTGAACACGGTCGAAATGGCGAAATATACAATGTTTGTTGTGGAGCGGGTGTTTCTCTTTTTAAGATTATCGAGATGCTCCAAGAGATTCTGAATTTGGAGGTAACAGTTGAGCCGGATCAGGTGTTAGTTCGTTCCGGCGAACCGCCGATTGTAATCGGCAACACTGAAAAAATATTCCGCGCCACCGGTTGGAAACCGCAAATCCCTTTGGAACAAACACTCCGCGATATGGTACAAGAACAAATGGAACAAAACTTGAAAAAATAAGGTAATGTAACTATTCTATCGTGATCTTATTTTGTAACTATTCAGTGAAAATTTTATTCGTAATCTATCAGTGGAATATTTTGTTTTTCGATTTTCACCCCGACAGGGGCAGTGGCAAGTTGAGAGTTGATAGTGGATAGTTGATAGTGTCGCAAGCGGAATTACTGCCGAAATGGTATTACTCCGCTTGCGAACCCACTATCAACTCTCAACTATTCCCGTTGCCCTTTCAGGACGTTGAGTTGAAGAGGAATTTTTACCCGCCCCGTTGGGGCGGGTTATAATCCTGACGCCCCTATCGGGGCTAATGGGAAAAACAAAAATTCCACTGATATATTACGAGGAATTTTTTTTCTATTCCTGAATGGAAATCACCTGTTAAAAAAATTCCACTGAATAATTACCGTGTTTTTAGTCTGCTCTCTTTTCG
>JAITBS010000222.1 GCA_031283515.1 Planctomycetaceae bacterium | reverse complement strand
ATTCGTTAAATCAACGAACTGATGTGATCGCTTTAGAATCGTTATTAATTCTTGCCGTCACCTGTTCTTCGTTGGACGAATTTATTGTTGAACTGTAAGATGAAGAAAAAGTTTTAATTGAATTCTTTTTTTATTTGTAACCATTCACGTAGATAAGCAAAATGTAGGAGCTCATGAGGTAAACGATATTGATATTTCGCTGAAATGTTGAAACATTCTTTTTAAATTTTTACTTTTTTACCAACAACCGCCTTGTGCATAGGCGAACAAAAATTTTACCATTGATTTTACTATGACCTCACATTGGATTTCGCAGCGTGCCGGAACATTTGAAGCATCCGGTATTCGGAAAGTGTTTGATTTGGCGGCTAAACTTCAGAACCCTATCAATCTTTCGATTGGTCAACCGGATTTTGATGTACCGGAAACTGTGCGGCAAAGTATGATTGACGCTATCAACTCTGCTAAAAGCGGTTATACACCGACACAAGGTCTTGCGGTTTTGCGAGAGACACTTCAACAACGGATTGACGTTCAATACGGTCATTCAGACCGGTCAGTCTTTATTGCCAGCGGAACCAGTGGAGCACTTGTTCTGGCGTTACTGGTTACGGTTAATCCGGGTGACGAAGTTATTTTTTTTGACCCGTATTTTGTCATGTATGACGCTTTGGTGCGAATGACCGGCGGTGTACCGGTTGCGGCGGATACGTACCCTTATTTTCAGTACGATATTCAACGTTTGGAGGATGCGATTACGCCGAAAACGAAGGTGATTATCTTAAATTCTCCGGCGAATCCGAGCGGTAAAGTGGCAACCCGCGACGAAGTCAAGGCAATTGCCGAACTTGCTAATCGTCACAATATTCTACTTATTAGTGATGAAATTTACAAAACGTTTTGTTATCAGGAGTTTGTGTCTCCGGCAGAGTACAACCCGAATACATTGGTCATGGACGGTTTTAGTAAGTCACACGGAATGCCGGGTTGGCGAGTGGGTTACGTACACGGTCCGAAGGAATTAATTGAGCAGATGCTCAAATTCCAGCAATATACATTTGTTTGTTCTCCGCATGTTGGTCAACTTGGGGCATTAACGGCTTTGGAAGTGGACATGACTCCGCAAATTGAGAGTTACCGTAAACGCCGTGATATACTTTACAACGCACTCAAAGAGGACTACGAAATCAACAAGCCGGAAGGGGCATTTTATATGTTTCCCAAAACTCCGTGGGGAACTGCTTCGGAATTTGTCGAAAAAGCCATCACAGAACACTCCATGTTGATTATACCGGGCAATGTTTTCAGCCGGAAAGACACTCATTTTCGTATCTCTTATTCCGCAACCGAAACAACAATTCAACGAGCTATTGAAGCGTTCAAAAAATTAGCAAAGAAATAAAACCTGAATAGTAGTTGATAGTGAATAGTGAATAGTTGATAGTGAATAGTTGGTAGTTGATAGTGTCGCAGGCGGATTATAACCAAAACGTTTTGCATCCGAATACGAACTTTCCACTCTCAACTACTCACTATTCACTTTTTTTGTTTTTTCGTATTGGAGATTTTCAAGAAATTTGGTAATCTTACTTTTAGTGCTGTTTCAGCGGCATTTTTATTATTTTATGGGAAACCGATAAGGAGTTGATTCGGTTTTGGCTATCCGATTTATTGTGGAGGTTTTTAGAATGAATTTGCAAGACAATGGTAATCAAAACAAAGACAATAAAAATATCAATGTTTATGTTCGTTGGATGGTTCGTCGGGATTTTCCTGAAGTCTTAGCAATTGAGCAGTCTTGTTTTGAATTTCCTTGGAAAGAGGATGACTTTATTCATTGTTTACGACAACGAAACTGTATTGGCATGGTTGCCGAATATGAAGGACGAGTTGTTGGTTTTATGATTTACGAAGTTCCGAAGAATCGGATTCATCTTTTGAATATCGCAACAATACCGGAATTTCGACGGCGTGGAGTTGCCGGTCAAATGGTTCAGAAACTCGTCAGTAAATTAATCAATCAACGTCGCAGCCGAATTGTTCTTGAAGTTCGTGAGACGAATCTTCAGGCATTAGTTTTTTTTCGGGCTTTTGGTTTTCGGGCAACGGTGGTTATTAAAAATTTTTACGATGACATGAATGAAGACGCTTATGTTCTTCAATACCGATTGCCTCGATTGTCTGGTCATTCAGATTCAACATTTGTCCCTTCAAACCGTATCACAACAAAAATTGCCGGATAATGATGCTTTACCAGTCATTATTCAGCAGCTTTTTGGTCCGCAGATTACGCAGAGGTTCGCAGTTTTTTTCTGTGAAAATCTGTGCAATCTGCGGACTTTCAGCGTATGAAGATTCCACTGAATAATTACAAAAAATAAACAAGGACAAACAATATTGGAGTTTGTCAAACCGCCCCCTTGAATTTGTTATCAAGATTGGTTAAATTATTCGGGATAATTCGGTTGCCTCTCCGTAACCGGTTCAAGTATTACGTTTCACCTTTAACACCATATTTTTTGTTGAATGGTTTACATTGCGGCGTGATTTCTTCGTTTGTTTCCGCTCAATGTATCGTACAAAAAATTGAATCAATTATCTTTAAATTTCGAAAATCAAGGAGTAATTATGGGTACGGCAATGATTGAAGCTGTTGGTTTGACAAAGTATTACGGTGATTTTGCCGCAATTGACAATGTTTCCTTCGATATCAAACGAGGTGAAGTAGTGGCATTTCTTGGTCCGAACGGGGCAGGAAAAAGTACTTCCATGAAATTATTAACCGGTTATCTGGCGGCAACACACGGAACAGCACGAATTGCCGGACATGATATGGCAACCGACCGAATCGCCGGTTCCCGAACACTCGGCTATCTGCCCGAAAACGGTCCCCTTTACCCCGATATGACACCACGTTCACTACTCCACTTTTTCGGCGAAGCACGCGGGCTTTCTCCTAACCGGCTTCGTGAACGGATTGCTGTTGTTGTTGAACTCTGTGCGTTGAAATCGGTTTATGGGAAACCAATCGGTAAATTATCGAAAGGTTTTCGTCAACGTGTCGGAATGGCGCAAGCACTGTTGCACGAACCCGAAGTCTTAATCCTCGATGAACCCACCGCAGGTTTAGACCCAAATCAAATTCACGATGTTCGCGAAACCTTGCGGCGTATCGGTAAAGAAAAAACCGTCTTACTCTCAACACATATCTTGCAAGAAGTTGAAGCGGTTGCGTCCCGTGTTCTTTTTATCAATGACGGTAAACTCGTTTTTGATGGAACTATTGAGGAATTTCGCAAATCAGACAGCGATCTGGACAAACGTTTCCGTGTTTTGACCCAATCCGTGTAAGTACAAGCCAGGTAACTTTACTTTGAACGGTAACGCATGGTTTTTTTGTAGGAACGCAGGCGTCTCACCCGCAACAATAAAATATTGTCAGAAGATTCCATGTCGGCAAGATGCCTGCGTTCCTAAAACGACCCAATTTAAAACTGTGCAAAGTGTACAAACCAAAATGAATTTACGGCGATTTCATTTTTTCTTTATTGGCATGGTTCTTGTTTTGAGCGGAACCATTTCTTTCGCGCAAACCTCACCGTTATTGCCGGGTCAGATCGCACGGCAAACTCCTTCCGGCGGTTTGATTTTCCGTTGTCTTTTTGACCGGAACAGCGATGCCGAAAATAATGACGGTTGGCCCGATTACTGGACACGAAAAATCGGAATTGATCAGGGAATTTTGTTCCCCGAATATCTTGAAATTACCAATGTGCAAAACAACAATAATTTTGGTAATTACTCACTCCGAATGAATATTGAAGGCGGAGGAGCGGCGGTGTTTTCTCCGAAAATTCCGATTCGGGTTGGAATGAGTTATACGATTTCTGCTTATGCGGATGCGGTCAATTTTGTTCACGACGATATTTTTATTCTTTTGGTTTTTTACGGCGAGAACAGCACCGAACCGATTCAAACTGTTGTTTCGGAAAAAATTCGGAATACGAATGGTTGGCGGCGTCTTGTGATTGGGCCTATTGTTGCGGATGCGCCGGGAATTCAGACGATATCGGTTGGACTTCTTGCGATTCCGTCCCAGCGTCAGGATTTTGGGGCTAGGGTTGATTTTACCAATGTTGAAATTCGGGAAAGTCCCACCGTTTCGCTGTCAATGCCGAATGAGAATCATCTTTTTTTTCATCCGCGAAATATTGATATCGGCTGCCGGATTCAAGGGATTGATCCGGCACAACATCTTGTAACATTTGTTCTTGAAGACCCGTTTGGGCGGGTCATTGCCAAACGGGATATCGAACTTATGGTCGGTAATAAACCCGCTTCACAGTTTGTTGTTTCGGAAATAGATAAATTCCGTGTTTTTCAGGGAACGGCTATTTGGCATGGATTACCGATTCTTTCTTCTGGTTTTTATCGGGTTCGTATTTTAACGCCGGAATCGTTTGTCAAAAATCTCAAATTACCGGATGGAGTATTTTTTGAGGATCCGCTTGGCGATGCGGAACCATCAACATTTGTTGTTATGCCTTCCGGTTCGTTTATTTCGAGCGGTGAATTTGGTTGGAATCTTGACGGTTGGACATTGGAAGAAATCAATTATCGTTTACCGCTTCTAACACAATCAGGAATTTCACGTCTTAAAATTCCGGCATGGTTTGCGAATAGCGATGAAAAACAACGTCAAGCACTGAGTGAACTTTGTGACATGTTATCCAGACGCCGAGTTCATGTTGTTGGTTTGCTCCATCCGGTTCCGAGAGAAATTCGTAGTAAAATTCAATTTGGTCTTGTCAATGCGGCATCGGTTTTTTCGCTGTCGCCAACGATTTGGTCGGATTCAATTCAGCCGACTCTTCAAAATTTGGCTCTTCTGGTCAAGGATTGGCAATGGACAAGCGATGACGATTTAAGTATTACAGAAATACCAGGGTTTACGCAACATTTTGAGGATTTACGGCGTTCTTTTGACCGAAATGATTTAGGGTTGGGGATGGGTTTTGCGTGGAGTTGGGAGCGAGAGTTGCCGGAGCGGTTTAGCACGCCTGATGCTCAAACCGTATCACATTCTGTCAATGAGTTTGTGGCGTTAACTTCGGCAGAATCGCTTTCTTCCGACGATTTTGAACAATATCTTACAAAAATCTCTGAAAGTAAAATTCGGCGTTTTGTTTCTTTGATACCGCTTCCTGAGCAGGATTACGAGTTGAATGATCGGATTCGAGATCTTGTGCGTCGAATGGTTTGGGGCAAAATTAATGCGGAAGCGTTGTTCCTATCCAAACCGATAGACAGTCAAACTGGAGTATTGCGGTCGAATGTTACGCCGAGCGAGCTTTTTTTACCTTGGCGGACGACTGCTGCTCAACTTTCCAGACGGCGATTTCTTGGCAGTATTGTTTTACCGAACCGAAGCCGGAATTACAATTTTGATCTTGGCAATGGTAAGGCGGTGATGGTGATTTGGAATGATCGTGCTTCGTTGGAAAAACCGATCAAGGAAATACTTTATCTTGGATTGGAACCGGAAGTTCTTGATGTGTGGGGAAAAAATTTTCCGCTGGAACAACAAGGACGGGAGCAGATTGTGCCGGTAACACCAGTACCTGTTTTTATAACGGGGATTTCTTCGAGTGTTGTCCGTTTACGTTTGGGACTTCAACTGGGGGTCAAGGAGATTCCGTCTCTTATCAATCAAAAGAATCCGATTCCGTTTTCGATGAAAAATGACACGGAATTTCCGATTACTGCTCAGATTTCGCCGGTTAGTCCTCGTCCGGGTCATTGGGTGATTGATCCGCCGACTCAGACATTGGCATTGGATGCGGGAGCGGCTGGCAATGGGATTTTCAATCTTTCACTGACTGCCCGCGCCAACACTGACCAAAGACCTATTCAAATTAACATGAGAATACAGGGACCGGATCCGCAAGAATTCAGTGTGTACGATGAGATTCAAATTGGAGATCGCAATGTGTACATGAAATTTTCTTCTCAATTAAATTTCAATGGCGATATTGAAGTAACTCAAACTTTTGTCAATGAGACGGATAATGTGTACACTTATTCTTGTCAACTGATTGTTCCAGATCGTCCTATGCGGGAAACAACGGTTCGCAGTGGTTTGGGGCGTGTGGAACATATTTACCTTGTACGTCGCGGACAAGAGTTGATCAGAAGCGGAGTTACGGAGATGACTGTTCGTGCCCGTCCAGTCGGTACTGTCCAACCTGTTGGACAACCAATGGTTTATACAATTCCGTTGCTGAGTGATTAACGCGGAGTGATTGATTTTGTATAACAGTATTTATTCTATCTATTCAGTAAAACAATGACACAAAAATAAGTGGTTGATAGTGAATAGTGATAAGTGGAGAGTGAATAGTGATGAGTGAATAGTGATGAGTGAATAGTGATGGTATCAATTTTCTAATGGCGATTGGCAGCCCACCATGCACGGAATGAACCTTCTTGGGGCAGTTTGGGCAATGCTCTGCCGCGAGTCCATGCACCAAGTTTATCAGGGTGCCAAGGTAAAAACGGAACGGTTCGAATACCAAGTTTGAGAAAACGCAT
>JAITBS010000169.1 GCA_031283515.1 Planctomycetaceae bacterium | reverse complement strand
AGCAACTTGATCATTTGTTTCAGACGTGGAATGGTCGTCAACCATTGTATATTTTGTCATTTAGTTGTTTTGTATTTTAAAAAACAAACACAATTTAACAATTTTCTTTATGTTCTCAGTGTTCTCTATGGTTAATAAAAAAATAAATTATTAGATGTTTTCTATTGACAGATACGTTTTTTTTATTATTATATGCGTTTAGAATAATATTATACGCATTCAAAATGTTATTATATGCGTTTAAAACGTTGATATATGCATTCAAGACGTTGATATATGCATTCAAGACGTTAATATATGCATTCAAGACGTTAATATATGCGTTTAAAACGTTGATATGTGCGTTCAAAATATTATTTTATGTATTTAACATACTATTATATGCGTCCCAATTTTGGAGATTGACGCATAAATCATCACAAAATGCGTTAATAATACGCAGGAAGGATAAAAAATTATGGCAAAACGAATGGATTGGCTTCCCACGACGGAAGGAAAACTTGTTGAGATGATGGCGATTTGGCAGACGGAATTGTCTGACTATAATTTACAACCCCAATACGCATGGTCACCAGAGGAT
Organism: Planctomycetaceae bacterium; assembly: GCA_031283515.1. Taxonomy (GTDB): domain Bacteria; phylum Planctomycetota; class Planctomycetia; order Pirellulales; family Thermoguttaceae; genus WRKP01. The sequence continues at coordinate 2,531 of JAITBS010000169.1, read as the reverse complement.
TGTACGCGGATAGTAAACGAGATCGTTGCATTTCTCAATGCTAAAACAGAATATCAAAATGTTCCGACAAAAATGAACCGGCTCGAAAAAGATGAAATGAAAAAAATAGCGGTGTCTGGAATGCGAAAATTTGCGAGGGAATCAATTCGCAATAATAACAAGATGACGGACGCTCAAAAATTACAATTAGGTGTTAAAATTTCGGACAAAGACCCAACCCCCATACCAGTTCCTGATGAGGGACCGAATAGTGAGGCAATTATCAACCCACGCGAGCCAGGTGTGGTGAAGGTGCGTTATCTTAGTGCGAAGCCTTATGGCGTAGATCGAATAGAAATTGCCTGGACAATTTCAGATACAGTGCTTAACAGTCCTGATCAACTTGTAAACAATACCACATTTTCAAAAAATCCGTGGGAACATACATTTGGTTCGGCAGATCGGGGTAAAAAGTTGTATTATTCATTGCGTTATCTTACCAAAGAAGGTACAAGCCATTGGTCAGATGTGCGCGAAGTAATAATTCCATGAAATTCCCTACTGTTTATTGGGTGGTTGTTAAAATGGATAAAACTTTTGGACTCTTTGTCAGTAGTTTTGGTAATCAGTAGAATTTAGGTTATGGTTGAAAATTACAAGATAGCCGACTTTTCGCCGAAAATTGAGTTGCCGATAGTCAACAATTGAGTTCCTGAACGGTTTGGAAACTGATTGCCGGCAGGAAACAAGGGGCAAGTCGGCTATTGCCGACGCAATATTTCGGCGAAATATTGCCTTTGGCTTTACAGTTTCGACTAACCACCGAGAGAGATAACCTTGTAATCCGAGTCCGAAGTAATAATGACTTCATGTTTTACTAGTTGTATGTTTCCTCTACTTCCATCATCGAAAGGTTCTAAAATACCTTCCATCAGCACGTCTCCCTCCTCGTAGCAATGTTCGGAGAACATTAGCAAACCGAGATATTCTGCTTCTTTCTTTATTTCATAAGTAAGCCGACTGTTTATTTGTTCTGTTATTTGTGCATTGGTTTTTGAGTTATTCCCTACAGTTTTAACATCGAATACTGTCATTTCGCCTTGATCGTTAATCTTTATCGAGAAATCTGCAATTTGTAAATCGCCGAATAAATTGGAAATATCCGAACGTAATTCTTTCATAAATCCGCTAAAATCCGGCTTGAGATTAAGATTCCATTCCTCTTTGTCGATTGTTCGTCCCCATTCAGATGGATCGTATTCTGCCGGAAGACGATCCTTTCTAAAAAGATAAGGATTTTCCTCCAAGTTAAAAGATGAGGAATTGTAAGCAGCTTCAAGCGCAAGACAGACGTCCTTTACAGCTTCCTCATCAAATCCTTCGATAAATGATTCATCAGGATCAAAGATAAAAATACCATCAGGGTTTATACTACTACTTATACTATGTTTTGTGTAAACAGTTCCGTCAAGCGATACTACCCCTTTTTCATCCAGAACTTGACTGAATATCTCATGTGAAGTTATACAGCCAACAAGTGTTAAGCTCATAGCTGATCCCAAAATTTTCATTTCTTCTCTCATTGCGTTGGTTATTTCTACCTTTCGAGTGTTGCTTCCTTCGCTCATTTTGGAAGGAACAGTAGAAATAGAGGAATGCTTGTAAGAACCAGAACCGGAAGAAGACAATACTGACGAAATATATTCGTCTTTGATGTTCCATGCTGAAGGCGAAGATTGAATACTGAACGTAACTTTGGACGAAGAACTAACATCAACGGTTTGTTGTGCCGATTGAAAATTGGAGTTAGAGAAAGGATTTTGAAATATGTCTATCATTTTATTTTGTTTGGACAGTACCGACAGAATATCATACCTAAGTAATCGGATAAAACGAAATAATTCTCAAAAGATTCTGCTTTTACCAGCAGATTGACAAATCATTAGAACAAAATTGAGCAACAATGCCAAGGCAACCGGAAAACCAGCTCACTTGGTTTCGTTATTGTTTTATATATCCACCATTATTCTACAATGAAACTTACTGCTGCTGATTTATTGGACACTATGTTGCTAACAACAAGGGTTGATGTCACCGCAAATTTATATGAACCAGCGGGACATGAAAATGTTGCCGAGATTTCATTGCCTGTAGCACCAACACCAAACTGCCCCAGTCCAGAATATGATGTAATCCATGTTGCACCATTGTTACTGGATCGATAGACAGTGAAAGATGTCGGTCCGCTTATGTAATCCCAACGAACCCTCACTTGTTGCCCCGCACCCGATTGCGTTACCGCAACTCCAGATGGTACAGTCGTTGGCGTGGTCACTTGTACGGTCTTCGAATCTGTTTCACCTCAAACAGGTGGACGATCCGAAAAACAAATTCCAACATCTTATCGACACGAAAATAAATGCCGATTACGACGCTGCTCAGAAAATTATTGACACAAGCGGTGCCAAAATTCGTAACGGCGGGAATAGGGCGTGTTATACACTGCCGGGTAATTACATCAAGATTCCGTTCAAAAAACAATTTGAAAGTGA
>JAITBS010000102.1 GCA_031283515.1 Planctomycetaceae bacterium | reverse complement strand
TGTATCTTGTGCCAGATCGAGTTCGGACACCACTTCTAAGACATCATTCACCGCCCAAGTTAACGTTGCGGTATGTCGAGCCGCATAACTAAAGCGTGATAAGGTCGCGACATATTGTCTGAAATAATATTTTCAATATGAGAATTGTCTCCATGCCTTGTATGAAACTCATTTGTTTCGCGAATTGATCGGAGCTATTGAAAATGAGCAATTGAAGCGGGCATCTCAGATGAAAGGCTTGTTTTGTGCGATGGAATCCGAAGTTGACTACAACAAATTGTGGATTTTGCCGTGAGGGACGCTCGAACTTTTCTGAACAATACCAACGCGATTCTTGAATTGGGACAGTGGGAATATCCCAGAGTGGAAACACGAAAACAGACCAAGGCGTGAAACCTCTTGGAACAATTCGTCACATATCAATCGGAAATCATCCGATTTATAGAAAACTTTGGCATCCCTTTTGACAACAATCAAGCGGAACGAGATATTAGGAATACCGGAGTCAAAATGAAAATATCCGGAGGTTTTCGTTCAAAAAAGAGTGCCGAAACCTTCGCCAAACTCAGTTCAGTCGTTGAAACCGCTATAAAACAAGGAAAATCACTCATCAAGACCATCGCAACTCTCTTTCACGAAAAAATAAAAACATGACATCCACTGAACAGTTACAAAAATCAACCAAAGTCGTAATTTTCAATACTATCAAAAGAAAATTGGTAATATATCAGTGGAATTTTTAAATTGGTCTTTTCTTGATTTTTTAGAATTTGTATAATTCCACGACAGTGTTTTCCTCTTTATCAAATCTGAATATGTTACGTGATGGCTTCGATGAAACAGTTGCTCGTGAATTGTATGCGCGAGGCGAGGGGGTTGTTGTTTGGGTGATGTTACAACTTGTAGCGTTGGTTCGTTCTACAGAATACCGCACAGTCTTGCGAAGTTCATCCATGTTGAAGATAACAAGAACTGATGGATATTCTCATAAAATCAAAAAGCTTATAGGAATCACTATTGATGTTAACCTCGTGCAAGAAAACAACAATATCTCTACCATTGCACATCGTTTGATTTATTCAAACAATATACATCCTTGTTCTTTGAAATTCTCTATTGCACTTAGAAGTTTTTCCACAGTTAAATTCAGTTCAGCAGCTAAGCAATCAAGACAATAAAATACATAAACTTCTCTTCCGAGTAGTTTTTTGTTTAACCCAATTTCGTTTTTTGATAATTCTTTTTTGCCGCAAACAATGCAATCAATTCGATTCTCTCGTTTCTTCATTGTTTTATTTTTATTGTTTTACTTGAATGTTTGGAATGTCCTTACCTTTATATTCCGTATCTAACATACCAAGTTGCGTTTTAATTATTTTCCGCATCTTTTTTGCAGGGCGAAGACAATATCTATCAAAATCCATTACGGTCAACAAACCATCTTTACCGATATCGTTTAGTGATTGAATATGCGGAAACAATAGTTTTAAATATGCTGTTGCAATACGTTTAATTGCCTCTGTATCGCGTTCATCAGAGTGTGGCGGTACCAAGATAACATTATCGATAATACTTCGATAACCAACTTCACTACGTAATTCGTGAAGAATAGTTGTAAAATATTCCGAATTCAATGCCCATCCACATATTTTCATTTCATTGGTTAAACGTGGAATATCCCACCCCTTAATAAATCCATGAAACCTTTCCATTAATGCGGATTCATGAAATATCTCTGGCAATTCAACAAACATATTATCGAATTCATTCATAATTTTTTCGTTGATATTTCCGCTTAAAATCACGCCAGCGTCAGATTTTCCGCTATAATTACCAACTGTAAAAGTTCCATTTTCCATATATCCTTTTAATGCCCCGCGCATTTCGTCTATTTCAGGAAACCGTAACGTCTGTACTTCATCAAGAACAACAAAATCATTATTCGCAATTAATCCTTCGCTTTTCTTTTGCATATCATAAAACATTTTAGCACGAGACATTACACCTCCACTACTCAACCAGCCAAAACGGCTAACACGTCCGTAAAGATATGATTTACCAGTTCCCTTCGGAGCAAGCTCAATCAGGTTAAGACGTTTTTCAAGAAATGGTAAAAGACGACTCAACATAGTTAATTTGTGTTTTTCATCTTGATAACCGGCTGGGTTATAATCTATTGCCCCAAGTAAAATGTCAATCCATTCCGAAGTTTTAAATTCTTTTCGGGATTTTTTGTAATAGTCAATATCAATCGTGTAAGGACGAAATGGTTTGAATCCAAGCAGATCGATTTTACCACGAGATGCTTGTGTTTCTGGTGGAACATAACCAAGCTCTACTACTCCCCATGTGTCTTGACTACCAAGTAAATCCTGTTTACATTCGTCCCAAACATAACGATCAATAATGGTATCACGAGCTGAAACTCCATAATCAGGCAATGCAAATGTAATTTCCTGTGTAGCAATACTGACGTCACAACATACTTTTGCAAGAAATTTGACACGTTCTCTGTCATTGACAATACGGTCTTTAATAGATTTCCAATCATCTTTATTCGGCAAATTCTTTTTAATGAAATTGGACAGTTCTTCACTGTTGAATTTACCATCTTCATCTTCAAATCGTTTTAATAGCCAATCGCGCATAAACGAAGGCAATGTCAATGCTGAAAAATTTGTTTTTTGCAAATCTTTATAGACAGTCATCTCGCCAAAGTATTCACGAAGTTGCTGTACTGTATCCATTTTATAATCCATTTATAAACCTAAATCATTTTCTTTTGCAACTTGACTTTGAATAATAAAATCAATGCTTGTGATTTTGTTATTTAATACAAAGACGTTTGCTGTATATTTTCCTGCACGAAGTCCATTGAGAACAAAACGCCGCGTGCAACCATCTGTGTCTAGCGGTTTTCCGTCAAAGTTCTTGCCATTTATTTCCAGGAAGACATCTTTTAGTAAAGCAGTAAAATGTAATGTTAATTCTGCGGGATTTTTCGGACTATAAAGAATCTCTTTTGAACCAACGATTGTTACTTCAATTTTAGCTTTCTTACCTAATGAAATCGTGATAACCGGAACAACAACTTCTTCAAGTGTTGCTCCTCCATGAGCTTCAACCATCGCAGCACGACTGCCGCTAAAACGATTGTAATCGGCTAAAACTAAATATCCGTTTTCAACTGTTGCGTTGGGAATTATTTTATCGTTTGGTAATTCGCGATATTGACAGCAACGTCCATTGTGCTCTCCTTTAGAAGCAACTTCATATTTTAATTCTTGCCCGTTAGCAACAACAAGAAAACTTGCTCCATGATCTGAAGTAATAACCACTTTTTCAATTGATTCTTTTTTGCTACGTAAAATAGTCTCAATATCTTCAAGAATTTCCAGAATAACATCTATTTCATCTGATAAATGTAACGCATATTTTGTTTTTTTACCGATACCTGTATGTTTTATAGTATCAAGCTTTTTACAATCCTGTTTTTTAAATTTCCAACTATCAAAAAATGATTTATTGAATGAAGTGATAGTAGGTAAATCTGCCCGTCCGATCTCAATTTGTACATTAAGTTCGCGTTGATTACACCATATTTGAATTAAACTTAAAAACTCTACACCAAGAGCATCAACGAAATAGAGACATGTTGTCTCTCGCTCCATTTTACTAATCAATTCATTACGAGGCGTAAGAGTGTTGTAAGGACGGGACCCCGCGTATTCCGCAACTTTTTGAAGGAATTCCGGTTTGACAACACCGTGTAATTTTTGTTCTTTATACTCTTGAAAATAGACGGTCAGTTTTTCATCAGAGAATTTGTAATTCTGTAAATAAGCCGCCAAATTAGGAAACACTATCTCCAGAACATTTAATTCAATTCGTTGATTTTGAGCGATATACTCAATAATCGCCTGTTGTTCCGCTTTGGTGTTGTCTGTAAGATAATAAATTCGTTCATTACCCTTATATCCCGACTTCTGAATAAATTCGACAATTTTGGTTTCAGAATAAAATTTGTTGTTTTGCAATAATTCTTTTCTTGAATCATATAACGAACGAAAATAATTTTCTTTGTGTGAGTAATTCAAAATATCATTCATTATTTTATCCTGCAAATTATCCGCCGAAGCAGTATTTTCCGAAACGATTTTTAGATATGGATTTTGAATTTTCTGTGATTCATATTTCAGAGCAATAAAATACAACCACCATTCAAACGACAAAAAAGAATGACACTGTTTCTTGAATTGTTCTAAACTTCCAGTATCAATTTGTTTTTTTTGTAGAAATTGCGAAAACATATTACAATCGTTATCTTTGAGTTGCTGTAAAAGTTTATTCCATTGCTCTTCGGTTCCATAATCGAAAGAAATGTCAAAAGATGTATCCAATAACTTGAGAGCCGAATAAGAATCCGAGACTTGTTTGACATGCAAAAGTGATAGAGGAAAACGTAATGCGGTTTTAATTTTTAGCGTAATATTATTATCTTCATAGTTTCGTAAAAAATTTTTGAAACCTTCCGGTATTGTTGTTTCGGGATAATTTTTCGGATAAAAAATGAAAATCAGCTGAGAAGATTGAGAACATGACATAAAAGCAACCCGCCGTTCATCAAAACGCGGATCGTTTCTTTGTTGACTTTCAAAAAATCGTCGGAGATTACGGCATAAAAACACCGCTTTAGAATTAAGAGATAAGTCCTTAATTATACCGAAGTTTCGTTTTATTTCCAATTCGCCTAAAAACGGCAAGTATTCTCCAAGTCCCAATACAACCAGCGGTTGTTGTGATTGTTCAATTTCCTCATAAAACTTGTCAAGTAAAGGGCGCGTGTCTTTATCGAAGCAAAAATCACTTATTCGTACCATTTTAATATTATGGACAAGTTGTAATTCTTCTTTCAGTGATTTGTATTCCGCAGATTCATCGCAAGTGATGAAAAACGGTAAATGAACATCATTATTGTTCAAATATGTTTTAATACGGTTAAATGTTTGCCCAACAATTTGTTGTTTCATTTATTTTGCTCCTTTACTTGCGATTATTTCAATACCAACCGTCATATTATCTACAATAAGTTTTTTCAAATACTTCTTTAATTTATCGGGTTCCATATCGTCGATGACTTGCATTGCTTTTTTGTGTCCATTTTTATTGTAATCAGTAAGGGCTGCTTTCTTCAAAATATTTTCGATATTAACAGGGCGTGGAAACCACTCATACACCGATTTATTTTGTTCATAAAGCAATTTGCGAACTTTTTCAACATCCGTCAATATCGGCGAAAATTCCTTGATAATATATTTTGTGAAACAAACGTCGCGTTTTTCATCATTATCCAAGTCCTTCATTAAGGTCGGCTTGCTGATAAATTTCATAGCAAACTCGATTTCGTCCGATGTTGGATTGTTAACGTTAATCGTATTGAATGCTCGTTTGCCGTCTTCGTAATCCTTATCGGAAAGCATACAAAGAATTGGTGTAATATATTGTTCCGACCAATGTTGCGGTGAGGCTGTGTTTGTTTTTGCCTTCCAAAGTTGACGTAATTTCGCTTTTGCTTGTGTTCGTAGATATTCTTTTACTTTTCCATCAACAAGTTGGTGATATTGCTCACGTTCCAAATGAAAACAATTTATAGGCAAAGTACTCATTATTTCGGTGATTTCGTTTTCAGAAACTCCCGCGAGTTCTTTATAACAAACCTTGCTAAAGAATATTGATTGATTATTGAAAAAATCTTGTAGTAATGCGGTCTTCTTTTCTAATTCGCTAAATAATTTCCCACGTGTTGTTTTGTCGAAATTATCCTTGATAAAAACATCATCCAGCAGTTGAAGGACAGTATTCAATTCCTGTTCTGCCAATCTTATAATTGCTTTCTGTGAAAGTTTCAGGGAATTGATTTTCTCTTTCCACATTTGCCGACACCCATGAAGTGAATTGCTACGAGAGACGATTTGATTACTATGAGCAATAAATTGATAATCTACAATTAAATCGCGGATTCGTTCTTCTCCGGCATTTTTATCCCAGAGCCAAAGTGCTTCCGATGCATCGAATTGATTAGCAATATCGTACAAATAATCCTTTGCATCAATTTCTTTTGCCAAATCTAATAAACGACCATTCTCAAATTGTTTCAAGAAATTTTCCATTCCCGAAGTAATGTTCTTAGTCGTGACAAGTTTTTTAAACATCTTAATATCTTGTGGATTATTCTTTACTTTTTTTCCAATGCTGTCCACTAACTTTAATGTATCGTTTTGCGTGGAAACTAAATCTGCAAATTTATCAATATAATCACCTAAACCAGACGTATCTATGTAATGCAAAGTCCACAATGGAAATTTTAAGTTTTTCAACCTATTACTTAATACGTTGACTGCCAACTCTGGTGTTGGGCAAGTGTCACTGGAAATGTCGAATACTTCATTAAGTAGTTTGAAAAATGCTCGTTCCTCTTCTGTTTGTGATACAAGAAAATAATCGCGATATTTGGAGTCGGGATTGAAAATATTCTTAATACCTAACTCTAACATTTCAGCTAATTTATCGACTGTCATTGAGCCGCCAGTATTACCGTCGCTAAAACGGTATTGGTCTGTTCCATATTCTTTCAAGAGAAAACCCGTTAGGAAAGAGTATAACCCACACGGGAAAAAGCCGAATTTTTCTTCTTGTAAATGAATTAAAATTTCTCGTACAGAGATATTACCCTTCTTCTTAAATTGTTCTGTAATTAGTTTATCAAGCGAAATTTTGATTTTAGAAATCGCCGAAGTAGGAGACTTTTCCCAATAGTTATCTTGTTTCCATACTGTTCCAAGAATCTTGTCCTCTAAACCTTTGAACACTTGTGCTGTGAGTTGTTCTAATCCACATTTTGCGCCAGATTTGAAATTAGTTTGTCGCCATACAGATTCGGGAACATCGGCATCGTCAAATGAACATCCGTATTTTTTCTTAACGATACTTTTTAGTTCATCGATAACAGCATTAACATTAGCACAGTGTTTTCCGGCTTGTAATTGTTCAGGTAATGTTAGCCAAGCAGCACAATATATTCTGAATTGACTCTGAACTATTCGGTCTTTCCAGTCTTTTAAAATTTTATGTACGCGATTGTCATAATCATTGGCAAGTTGGTGATTGGAACTACGATAATAGTCGCTTTGAGCGAGGAAGTTAATATAATCGTTGACATTATCATTGAAATCAACGTGAGTTGCATCAAGAATAATCACGTTTTTGTTTTCGTCCTGTTGTACTGCTTCTTTAATTTTAGATTGAAAGGCGTTACGTTCTTTTTCATCTTTAGCAAAACACAGAAGAATCTGCATTTTGTAGGTTTCGTTAGCGATATTTCGAACCTGCTTAATATCAGTTGAGAATCGGTCAAGTGTTGTTGCCGTCCATTGAAACCGTTGTTTTTGCGAGGAAGTTAACGGCAACAAATCTTCATTTAGTTTTGCTTGTTGAATCAGGTCGGCGGTTTTTAAATTCGCCCTTATTTCATCGGCTTTCTCTTTGATTTTTACTTCATCACCTCCGATGGACGCTACTGAAAATTGTGTTTTACTGCCAATACCAAACGGCTGGTTGTAAAGTATCCCTTCATCAACTAAACGTGAGGCAATCGTAATTGCCCGATTGTGATCAAGCTCCGTTCCTTCAAATACGGCGGCAACATTCTTTTCTGTACGGTGAAAGAAACTCTCCTTACCACCAGAGAATTGAATCCCTAAACGCAAGCCAATTGCTTCCATCATCAGTAACGTTTTCAACACTCGTTGTTGTTCTTTAAGCAATTTGTCGGCAAAACGGGAATATACACTCAAAATACTTCGAATATCGGACGACAAATTTTCCTTGCCCTTTTCGTAAAAGAAATTCCAAAGATGGTCAATTGTCAACAACTGATGTTCATCCAATGGACCTCTATTTTGAATAAACCATTGAAACGCCTGTAAATCATCCGTGTTTACATTTTTGATGAAGTCAAATATACTCCGCTGATTGCTTGCAAATGCAGAGGCAATATGTTTTAACAGCAATGCTGCGGTTGGTGTGATTGGTATTATTCTCTGTAAGGCGTTGTTTGTAATTCCTTCAGTTTTAGCGATCATTTCCTGAGCTTCACTCACACGATCATTCAGGTCGTCAGCATATTTATTCCAATCCTTTTTATTGGCAGGTTTTTTCTTAATCGCTGCTGCAATCAAATCAAACGCAATGTTGGTTGGCAATGATATTTCACACCGTTCAAAACGGTCGAATATCTTTCTACCGTCTTTATCTCCATCACTGAATATTGCCCCTGTTTCGTGTGTAATCAAAACAAAGTAAAAGGGCTTGCTCTGACAAAGCGAGACCAACGATTGAAAATCACTCAGCGAATTGCGGTTGTTCCGAAAAAAATCGTTAAACTCGTCCCAAATAAAAACAATTGCTTTCAATTCGTTTTCCTGAATAATATTCGTAATCCATTGCTTGACGATTTCCGTATCAATTTTCATCGCTGTAATTCCGTTATCAGATGCAAGCTTAAGAATATTACGAACTAATTCCGAAGTATCTTTCTGTAATTTGTTGAGTTCAGTAATAATCTCATCTGCTGTTTGTCCGCTAAATAATGTACTATAATCTGGAGTTTTTAGTAAATCGTTGAAATAATTCTTGTTTATAGAATTGCTTAACCAACGTAGAATTGCTTCTTTAAGTGTTCCTTCACCATGGTTTTTAACTCCGGCGTCTTTTAAAGCCTTTTGAATACTTTGTTGAACGGCAAGTAAGAAATCTTGGGTACTGTAAATACTACCGCTTGCGTAACGGAAAGCAGTAATGATTTTACCGTTCTTTTTATGTCCGAGATATTTATTGAGCAGATCATTGGTTAAATGTGTTTGTTGTTCCTGATGTTCTTTGAAATACGCCGTCAATTCATCGCAACTGACTTCGAGAATTCGTTTCAATGTGTAAGCGGCATAAGATTTTCCCGTACCGTAAGCCCCTTCAATCCAAAGCGATTTTATGTTACTACGTCCGAGAATTTTCTCAAACTTTTTTAGCAAATCAATAAAAGTATCGTGTGGATAGTATTTTGTCCAAAAATCTGGTGCTGCATTTTTTATAGCATTTTCATCAACACAAGGAAAATAGTCTTTGTCAATTACAAAGTAATCTGCATAACGAGGTGATGTTGACATTGTTTTATAGTAAGTATTAAAATAGGGTTAATACATTATCACTTGTTTTCTCTTCACTCAAGGTGATTTTTTCCAAGTCGTGTGTAAACGTTGCGTTAATAAATTTTGGATATGAATTTGTCAATCCAAGTAACATTTTTTCCATTGTGTCACGGTTAAGACCAAATATCTGAATCGGTGAAAGGGCATCCTCTCGTTTTTCAAACAAGTCCGAAAGACGAAATTGATAATTCCCACTTTTTTTAGCATAGATGTACAGTGAATACAACACTACCCGCGCATCCTCAACAACACAACGATTACGACGAAGGTAAGTTATTTTATCCTTTTTCGATACACTACCAAAGTTTAATACCGTACCTAATTGATTTTCCATGAAATGCGAAAACGCTCGAAGTACTGAACCTGCATTATTTTGTGTTGTTTCAAGCAAAAGCAAATTTAAAACGTTATCACTTGGATAATTTACATCAATATCAAGATTCTTGATATACCACTCGATTTGCGGATTGTAGGCAAATTGAGAGAGAATTATTCCCCACGCTGTTGCATTTGTAAATCCAATTTTCTCAATAACTCCAACGGTTTTTGTAGTGTTACCTTTTTTGTCAATGAGATTACTGTCCACAAGTAATTTTTTCAATGTACGAATTTGCGGATAGTTCAAATTATTATTATTCCAAAAATCGTTTTTCTTTTGAAAAAACTCGTTAATCCATTCCGTTTTCGGTACGAGATTAAGAAAACAGTTAATGCCAACAATTTTTTCTGTCATCTTTTTATCCCCTTGAGGAGTTCTTAATGAATTAGCAACTAAACAACCATCCTCAACATTAAAACAACTCTTGTCTCCACAGTGTTTGCAGTTGACCGTTAGTCCATTCTCAAACGAAATACAACCGAAACGACAATTACTTGAACACAATTGGCAACCGACACAATACGCCGCTTTGCGGAATACATACTTGAAAAGTTTTGCAAAAGATGGATTGTCTTTAAGCATCTTTTCAGCAATGCGGACAGAGTAACCTGAATCCAGTACATGATTTGGATACAAGTTATCCTGTTCTTTTAGTAATACGGAAAATTCATATTGTTTATCCTCAAATAGTAACAAATATTCTTTTTCTGTTGAATTTTTCCGTTTTTTTTTACTTCTAGCAACCAACTTACCAAGCGGTTTAATCCATTCCTGCCAATCAGTTGCCGATTCTATTACTTCAATAATAAAATCCGTTTGATCAATCTTTTCTTTATAATGAATGTTGAAAAATGGACTTTGGATGAGTTCAACACCGTTTCTTCTTGCGCGCCAGTAACCTTTATTAATGTAATCATCAAATGTTTTAGGTTCACGCTGATATGATTTTTTAATTATGTCGATATATTTTGTTACTTGACTTGTATAAGACACATATTGTAAAAAGTCCGCTTTGTTTCCTCCCATCGGACAAAACAAACAACCTACACGCGCAATGCCTTTTTTATACGATTCATTTAGCAAAACATTTTCTGCATAAATATAAAGCCAAATTTCTGCTGAAGTCCAAGGTAAAATCGGGTTTAGTGTGCGTTGTCCTGTTAGTTTTGCTGAATATGATTCATAATCATATTTGCTTCTTGCAAAGGATTCAAAATTTCTCACGCCAACAAAAGCCAATCCCGTATAATCATTCTTTTTGAGAAACTTTCGTAATATGAGATTTTGTGGCACACTTTTATGTACGCTGCAACACCAACGGATTCTTCGCGATGGATGCCCGAACAATTCCCATGATTCTTGTGGCGGATAAACACTTTTTGCTCGTAGGAAGACAATGCCGTCTTTTCTACATTGTTTTTCTATTTTCTTCACAGTTTCTTCCGTATCAGGAAACTCCATCCCCGTATCGCCGAAAACTACAATAAACTGTTCCTTCGACAACGCTTTTTTTACGAGGTTCAACAATACTAACGAATCCTTTCCACCGCTGAACGCCACATAAAACACATCAAGTTTTTTATTATACCGTTTATATGTATCGAATATTAGTTTGAGCGTTACCTTTTCGATAACTTCTAAAAGTTCACTGTTTTTTTCAATCATCAATGGCAAATCAACAGGTTGTAATTTAGCCGCGACGCCTCTTTTATGCGGTAGTTCCGCAAGAATTTCTATTTCCGGCTTAACACGCAAATCCCCGCCTTTGAGTTTTGCAACAAGTTTTCCTCGATAGTAATACTCATTGTGTTCCGCCCAAAGATATGGAACTTCGTTCTGCTCGTCGTATTCCCAAAACGCATCAAAGCCAAGTATATTAAGTTCTTGTGCATACACAGGTCGCGGCTCTTTACTGATTCTACCTGTCGGCGTAGAGTTCAAAAGCAATCCGCCTGTTTCACTATCATGTGTGTATGAATACATATTAAATTGTCCAAATCCCGCAGCGTCGACAAATATAGCCGCTTTCAATCAAAAAATTATAAATATTATTTTTATCACTTTTTACAATGCCTGCTTGAATAATTGCATCATTTGTGATTTGCTTGTAACTGGTGAATACCGAATTTTTACGCAAGATGACGCCAACATTCTGATTGTTAGGTGCCGGAATTTCAAAACGAAATATTTCGCTAAACTTTCGTACATAACTTTCAAGTAAATACAAATTCCAAGGATAAATTCCAACCGATGGAAAATTATAAAAATACTTCACTGCTTTTAATGGAATATAATCATTTGGACAAAGTTGTGCAAGTATCTTGTCTATTTTATCTGTATCAAACTTAATTTTCATCTCTGATATGAATTTATCGGCATCTATCCGTATCATCATTTCGTTTCCAATTCTGATAGCGTAATCATTGTGGAATTTTCCCAAATATTTATCGCATAATTCGGATAATTCAGAAAACAACACTTCATCTTTTCCACTAATATAATTCCGTAGAAGATCACTACCGGTTAATTTCCCTTGATTCTTTAGTGTGATATTATTTCCCTTTATTAGAAAATCATTTGCAAGAAATTTTTGATAGACAGCATCTCGAATGGCAAATGGTGACAAATTAGGATTGTTTTCAGTGATTTCTTTGATGGCGTTAAGAAATTCGGGCGAAAGAGTATTGGCGAATCCCTGCTTTTCAATTTGTTCATCAACTATAGTGCGAATGATTTTACCATTCTGTAGTTCGTTACCGAAGTCCACAAATGAAAGATGGGTGTAACACCCTTCTGTTTGCCGAACGAATTCATTATTAACGCAGAGAAAATTTTTAATTTCATCAGACGGAATATATGTTTGTTCGGCAAATTGTGTATAACTGACAATGATGTTGCCGTTTGTAAAACAACGTAAAAGTTCATTTCTAATTACCTGTTTGGGAAAAGAATTTATAGATGTGCGGTTTGTATTGTTTGTTACCGTAAAGTTTTTTTCTTTTTCATAAAAAAAATAATGCTCCTGACAAATTAAATACGGAAAGTATTGTTCAAGAATTGCTTTAAGAATTTCAGGCGAATGAATCCGAATATCCGCCAATTTATTCCGATGTTTCTGTTGAAATGTAATATAAAAGAACAAACAGTAACCTTCATCTATAGCACGGTCAATCAACATTGCCAACGGTTCTGTAGTTGGGATAAAGAAAAACTGATTATTATACTGCAACGTATCAGCTAATACTTGATGCATTTGTTCATTGAATTTTTCTTTGGACAAGTTGTGCCCTGTGTGCTGAGCATATTTTCCTATCAACCGAGCCATTTCAATGGAATCGGCACGAAATCCATTAGGATAATGTTCAGACACAAACTCTTTTAACGTAATCATTTCTAAAAAACAAACACATTGATGTTTTTAACAAATTCTGTCTACTCACAAATTTTAGACTATTCTAAAAGTCGTTCTCTTTACTAACAGGGAACTTCTAAAAACATTGTTTCTCAAATATCGCGTTCTTAAAAATAAATGCTTGAGAATATTTTGGGGGTAAAAAATAGGTTTTTAGAAATTCCCAACAGTACTTTCCAAAAAACAAGGGTTTCATAAATACAGTTTCAATATTTTATTTTTTTTGCAAATTTTCGTTTTATTGTGTACAGAAATCGAGCAAAATTGGATTATAAGTCCTTTTGATGCAAATAGTTATGAACTTTGAAAATGTTCTATTTGTAAAATCCCACTATTTGTTCCAATAGTTTTTTATATTCTGTATTCAATTGTATTTCTTCATTGGTTAGGAGACTACTGGATATTTTCAGTATGACATCATCGTCAAAAAAATACGAAAGGCTCTCGTGAGAAAATTCATAATAAACTTTCCGGCAATCTCCAGAGCTTCTCTTTACAGTACATACTTTTTCCACTATTTTGGAAAAAAGAATTGGATCTTGCTCAACCTGTTGTTTAAGCCATTTCTTTGCTTTTCCATTATCACTAATACCTATCCATTTATCTATAATCGACAAAAAATCTGACCGTTGTAATAACGACTTGTCAAAAGCGATCTGTTCGATTCGTTTATCAATAATTGCAACAATTTCTCTTGAAAAATTCAATGGAATCTGTAATTCATCAAAAGATACCAAATCTTTTTGAGTGTCGATAAACCCGTTATCAATGGCTTTTTTAATTTGACGGACAAATATAGAAATTGTTCCTATTCCTGTTCCTTGTTCTTCGACTATATATGAAATAAAATTTTCTATTGATTTCCGCCTTCCCGTAACATCAGAATCAAATGCTGCTACCCAAGATTTCTTTATTCCTTTTTCAATTCCACGATAACACCACATGGAAAACCCTTCATTGGTACTTATTAAGGAATCTTCGTTATCCAGTAATACTTTTAGTACTTGTTTCATAGAATCAAGTGAAGTCTGTGAGTCTCCAAAAAAATTATCTATACGATCTAAAAATTTTTCAGTCATCTTATTAGTAATAAATCCATTGATTTTTAATTTAGTAATTTCATTGTTGTCAATATTTTGCCGAAAAGAATTCCATTCTTCATTCGAAAAAAAGTTGTCACGAATATAATATCTGAAATAAATATCAAAACATTCTGGATCAGCAACTCGTAGTTGATTTCGTAGTGTATCATGTGAAATGTTTGCAGAACTACCAATAATATGTGACTCAGGAAATATTGTAGCAACAATATTAGAGATACTTTGCCTTTTGGAAATTTCAATTGCATCAATCCATTGTTTATGAAAATCCGTATACTCTTTACTTTGTAAATCGTGTTCGCTGGGTAATCCTAAAACATCTGGACGGGTAAAACGTTTTTTATTATGAGCAATGGTCCGATAAACTTCTGGTACTACGACATAGAGGACTGATAGGATAAACATATCAATGGGATATATTTCATTTTTAACATTTGTGATAGATAAATAAAAATGGTTAACAATTTTTTTAATGTCTCGCAAATTTTTTAAAAGACTCAATATTTCAGGCATTATTGACAGAGAAAATAATTGTTCATACCATTCATCATCTTTGTTGATTTTTTCCAATTCTTTCTTTAATATGTCACGTTTTTCAGAATCGGATATAGGAGGTAAGTCAAATGGGATATTAATTATTTTTTTAACATATTCCTCTCCAACAATACCTAACTCATTACTGATAGATTGGGCTAAAATTTTAGAATCATACCCAAGTATATAAGTTATGTAAGGAAAATCAGCGATAGATTTGAGAATTTGAAACAGGTCTGTCATTTCTTTTGCTGTCATTCTATCTAAGTCATCCATAATAATAATTATATGGCGTTTTTCCTGACGTAAAATATCCACAATGTCGGCTCGCAGTTTGTTAACATCAGCAGAAAGACATCGCCCTTCTTTATCAAGTATTTCACCCATTTCTGTAAGTGCATTTGAAGCATCTTTTAATAACCGCATCCCCGGAATATAACCAAACAAACCGAGTACGCGAGCATATTTGATGATTAATTGACCAGCCTTGGTCATTTGTTTTCCATTATCGTTTCGTCCTATCGCGATACTTAATTGATCGAAAAACATTGGCAATAATTGTTCGCGTCCAGAAAACCACCAAGGATTAAACCTAAAAATAATAGGGGAATTTCTAGGAATCTCATTTTTAATAGACTTTACTTTTGAAAATAAGAGTCTAGTAATCTTTTTTAGATAAAATATGATATTATAGTAGGAAATTCTTTCCATAGGAATATCTTCATAATTTTCTTTGTTACTTTCGTCATTAAGGTACGTTATCATATTGTTTTCAATCATATTGAGAAGACTACTTTTTCCAGAACCCCATTCACCGCATATACCAAATACAAAGGATTCTTCGTTATTCATATTCAAGATAGAATCAGCAAAATATTTTGCAAACTCTGCTCGGTCTAGAAGGTCATCTTGAGGACCTTCAATAGGAACATCTACACAAAAAGTGCACTTTTGTTTTTTCATAAATATTTCAAATTGGCTAAAGTAAAAAAAGTCTTTTGACCCAGATAATTTATATTTGTGTGTCGTTAGTTATTTCTGTACGTTTTATCAGAATTTTGCTTCAAAAGATTATTGTTGTTTTGGCAGTATCAAATAGGTACCATCACTGCCATAATCGTTGTACCATACGAAATATAGAAAACATAGTGATACACACTTTCATGGCTGACAGCATCTTTTTGAATACGTTTTTTTATTATTTCTTCATAACTATTCAGTAGCGTAACTCTATAAAAATACAATATTTACAATATATCCGAATCAATATTCTCATAATTAATGGTAGAGTTAAAACAAAAAATATGTTGCAAATTTTATCATTGTTCTCACAACATACAAGTAAACTAACATAAATCTTTCTAGTTCAACATTTTATACACTATTGAATAGTCATAAATATTTTAATTCAAAAAAACATTCAAAGGGATAGACATTGCAACTTAGGATCCGTGCGCAAATAAGTTTTCAAAATTTGTAAATGGTATTGAATTGAAATTCAATAATTGTTATTCTACCAAAATGAATTGCGGAATTATAACAAAATTCACAAATAGATACAAGAGCATTTTATTTATTCTATTAAAACGGTCAAAATACCTAAAATTTGTGTGTCCTCAAAAAAATAATATTTCAAAAAATGAAAAAAATGACCAATAAATTACAAAAAACATCAAATCAAATTATGCTCATTTCTTCGTGAATTAACTACTTCGTTATGCCAAAATTAGAAAAGTTATTTGCGCATAGTTCCTAACAACTTACAGATCAACAAATGGAAAAACAGCATGAAAACAGAAACTAATGTAACATCGGAAGAGAAAAAAACAATATGAGTTTTTGATTTTTATCAAAATGATTTCTGTACATCCCTTTTTTTCTGAAGTCAACATCGCGCTGGCTGACATGTCGCCGCACAGCAAACGATGTTCACCGAGAATCCAAAGATCGCCTTTTTGTGTTACCGATTGTTCCGGCGGAGCAGGAATCGAATCACAATCCGTCATTCCTTGTTCTATATTAACG
>JAITBS010000084.1 GCA_031283515.1 Planctomycetaceae bacterium | reverse complement strand
TCTAAAAACTCGTTTTTTTATTAACCACAGAGAACACAGAGTTCACAGAGAGAATATTTTTAAAACATTAAATTTTGATTTAAATCCATAATTTTTACTTCAATAAATTTAAATGATGTTTTGATTCCAATTAAAATTTTCTCTCTGTTCTCTCTGTTCTCTGTGGTTTAAAATTAATTTTTAGAGATTCCCTTATGTTGATGACTCATTTTGCACTCCCCGCCTTTCAAGACGAAATTGTTGGGATGACAGAGTTTCACCGAGAAAACGACATAATGAACTACTACCGAATAAACGAAATTCTCTAAGAACATTTTGTTTTGCTCTTGCTCTTGGCGGAAAAAATTGTTATTCTTCCGCTTGCCTCAACTCAGAAAGGTCGAGCAACAATTTTTTTTGCAACATCTTTTGTGAATAACTACGATTAAAAGTGATTTATTCAAAGCGGGATTGAGTGTATTATTCGCTTGTTGATTGGTTATTTTTGTTCACCTGAAAATCATTGGCTTGATACGGTATGACACGGCGGTGGTTCTTTTTCATTTTGGTTTTATTTTTTTGTATTGGTTGTACGTCGTACAACAAAAATTCTGAAGGACTACGTTATCTTGGTCAAGCTCGGTACAACGAAGCCAAAGCTTCTTTTGAAGCTGCATTGAAGGTGGAACCGAACAATGCTGATACGTATTACAATCTTGCGACAACCTATCACCAATCAGGAAAAATTTCATTACAATCCGGTCAGTCGGCGGATGCCCAATTGCAGTACGATCAGGCTCTCCGAAATTACCAACTCTCGCTCACTTATAGCCCCAATCACACTGAAGCTCATCGTGGTTTAGCGGTTCTTTATATGGAGACTCAGAATGCTGATGCGGCTTTTAAATTGCTTATTGATTGGTACAACACCAATGTGACTTCCGCAGAACCGAAAATCGAACTGGCACGGCTTTATCAGGAATATGCTCAAATCTGTCAATTACAAAACCGAACAGATATTGCGAAAGAATGTCTGGATTCGGCGGTAAAGATGTTGCAATCGGTTTTGGTAACGGAACCATCTAATTACCGTGCACTTCGTGCTTTAGGATACTTGAAAGAACAAAACGGTGATTTACAAGGAGCCATTGCGGATTATCAACATTCATTCCAGTCAAATCCGCAACAAAAAGACCTTGAAAACAGAATTACCGCTCTCCTACAAGGAAAATAATTAACTCAATTTCACTCTTTGATAGCCGAGTCCCTTAAAATTTCAACGTGTGTGTTTACAAATTAAGTAGTAATATATCAGTATCAGTGGAATTTTTGTTTTTCGATTTTCGCTCCGGTGGAACTCCAAAGGTAGCCAACTTTTTGCCGAAACGTTTTCACCCACCGTTGGTCGGCGTACTCGCCGACTTGCCCCTGTTGACGGACGGAAATGAAAAAACAACCGTGTACAACACCATAACAAAACCAACCGTTGCGACCGTGGGTTTATTGCATTGTATTATTTAAAACATTTCGGCGAATAGATACATTACATTTTCTTTGAAGTTTCGATTAGGAGTTGCAATTTATTTTCTGCTGCGCCGGAATCAATTGAAATTGTTGCCAGTCGGATTCCTTCTTCGATTGTAGCGGCTTTTTCCGCACATACCAATACTGCAGCAGTGTTCAGTAAAACAATATCTCGTTTACTGCCGTGAATGGTACGGTTTAAAATACCACGTAATATTTCAGCGTTTTCTATGGCATTGCCGCCACGTAATTCGTCAGGAGTTGCTAGTTCTCCGCCAAAATAGAGTTCCGGAAAAAAATCATACGTTTTGAATTGTCCGTCAAAGAATTGTGTTACGCGGCTTCGTGTTGTCAGGGTGAGTTCATCCATTCCGTCATAACCGTACACCACCATCGCACGCCGGCAACCAAGTTCACGTAACACTCCTGCAAACATCTCCGTCAACTTGGGATCATAAACACCCAACAAAGCACAACTCGCTCCCGCCGGATTCGTCAACGGTCCAAGAAGATTGAACAACGTCCGAATACCAAGTGATTTACGAAGCGAAGCCACTCGCCGCATCGCCGGATGAAATTGTTGCGCGAACAAGAACCCGATTCCAATTTCTGCAATTAGTTCTTCAACTTGATCAGAGTGAAGTTTCAAATTAACACCGCATGCTTCCAACACATCGGCACTGCCACAACGGCTAGATACTGCACGATTACCATGTTTGGCAACCACAAGTCCGGCTCCAGCAGCAACAAACGCGGAAGTTGTCGAAACATTAATAGTGTGCAATGAATCGCCGCCAGTTCCGACAATATCCACAACCGGTGAACCCAATACTTGAATCCGGCAAGCATGGTGACGCATACTTCGTGCCGCACCAGTTAACTCTTGGATCGTTTCACCTTTGGACGCAAGCGCAACTAAAAATCCCGACAATAAAACAGATTCTTCTGCGGAAAGTTCATATTCAGAAGCAGTAAATACGCTGTCAAACAACGATTCGACTTCGTCCGACAAAAGATTTTCACGACGAATTAAACGTATTGTCAGTTGACGGCATTGTGTGGTAAAGGAAGTGTTCATAGTTATTTATGTCTTTATTTGAGAGTGATTTTGATTTTAGATAAAATTAGGAATGATATGTGCAAATGGTTACAGATAACACAGACATAATTTTTGATCTTGTTTTTCAATAGGAACAAATCATGGTAAACGCCGAAACCGTGTACAGACTAAAACCAGATGCAGGAAAATCAAAACAGTACCTGTTATCAATGGGTATCTGAAAAGTTCGGAGTATTGGGTATAGGTTCGTCCTTCGTGGATTGTTTTTTCGAGTTGGTCGATTTCAGCGTAAATCTGTTCAAGTGCCAGAGTGTTTTGAGCATTGAAATATTGACCGTTAGTCATTGAGGCAATTTTTTGGAGTGTTTCTTCGTCAATAGATACAGATTGAACGATAATACGTTGTTGACCGAATGGATCGGTTGCAATATAAGGAGCCTCGCCGGTTGAGCCAATACCAATGGTGTAAACCTTAATTCCAAACGCTTTTGCTGTTTCAGCACCTTCGAGTGGAGTTAAGGAACCAAATGTTTGTTCACCATCGGAAAGCAGAATAATCACTTTACTTTTTGCCGGAGCGTTTTTGATTCGATCAACTGCTTGAGCCAATGCATCGCCAATAGCAGTCATATTTTCTTCTTCATAAAGGCGTTGGTCAAGAAGGTTTCCTTGAGCGTCGATGATGGGTTCCGGCAACCGGATTTGAGTCAACATTTCGAGGAGAGTGGCGTGGTCGAGTGTTAAGGGACAGAAGGCGTCAACATAACCGCCGAATGCCAACAAACCAATCATATCGTCTTTTCGACCTGACAAAAATGAAGTACCGGCAACAAAATCATGAAATGTTTTTTTAACTGCTTCGAGTCGATTAACCCGTTTCCCATTGAGGGTGAAATCAATTGCTGCCATCGAACCGCTCCGGTCAACACACAATACCATTGCAATACCTTCGGCACGGATTCGATATTCTTCTTTCCCGGATTGTGGTCGTGCTAAAGCGGCAATCCACAACACCATACCCAAATAAAACAACCACGAAACAAAAAATGCACACTGTTGCCAAAAAGTACGCGGCACCAAACGCAACAACGAAACATCACTAAATACAACACTTGCCGGTGATCGCCGAAATTCTAGAATGATGATCACAACCGCCAACGGGATTAGGAACAAAAAATAATAAGGAGATTGAAAACGAAACATTGATTTTATAACAGCCGTCTCCTCATTATACGGAAAACGGTTTTATATCTGGTTTTATGTTATACACCTCACGGATTACAATTCGGTTTTGTTGCGACATATTGCCGAATTTACCTTAAACATCACAAAAAAATAATCGTAATCTTTCACGCCAAATTTACAAGAGGTAGGCGGACTTTCACACAAAGGTTGATTACCTCTTGATGATTGCCGTGTGAAAAATTATCAGGCTTGCGGCATTTTGCCGAAACGCCGCACCGGTTATTATTGTTTTTGTTATTGTGTTGTACGTTGTTTATTCATTATATCCTTCTCTTGACAGGGCAATTGCAATGTGGTCAAATGAAACACTGTTGAATGTATATTCCGAGACACCTCTTTAACGATTAGGAATAAAAAGACATGATTGGTTTTTTCGGTCTTTTTTCGGACAATAAACTCCAGTCTTGGGAAGGAACCAATACTTGTATGGATTTCGTTGCTCAAAACGGAACATCGTTATTGGTTCAAGGTCTTTTGACCGGCAAAACTCCACAGGAACTGCTTAATTCTTATCTTAAAACAGAAACCTTATCTGTTGACGGTTTAGAAGGGAATTTTGTTCTTGTTTTGGTTGATACTGTTCGGGAAACAATCTTGTTGTATCGGCATCTTGTCGGAAGTTATGAGACATACTATGCTCAAACCGCAAACGGTTTTTGTTTCGGAAGTAATTTGGCAACTCTTGCCCGACGCAGCGGTCTTTCACTTCGTCCTAATGAATCAATGTTACCGGTTTTGTTTTTGTACCGAATTGTTCCGGGACAGAATACTCTGTTCGACGGTATTTTCAAGTTGCTGCCCGGTGAACTGGTTTCGTGGAAAACAGGAACCCTCAAACGTCAGCAACTCATGACAATGCCCCAGTTTGATGAACCCCATAAAACCAGTGAAGAAGAATCTATTGACCGGACGGAATTTATTCTTGATCAAATGTTGACCGATTGGTATGAGCGCAAACCCCAATCAGCAGTTCTTCTTTCAGGCGGTGTTGACAGTATGATTCTTCAAGTTCATTGGAACACCGTTTGCCGGCACTTCGAACCTCACCGATCTCCACAAAGTGCCGCAGTGGTACTCAACCACCCGTACACAAAACCCGATTTCGATTACACAATCAGTGCCGTTCACCAACTCGGAACAGAACATCTCAATATCGAACAACAACCCTTGTCTGCCGAAATGATGAGCGAAATTCTTTCGCAAACCGGTGATATGCCCAACCATGTTCAGTCGTTTTATTTCTCAACACTTGCGGAAGGAATGCGAAAAGCCGGATTTGAAGCCGGAATTTGCGGTGAAGGTGCAGATGGAATGTTTGGTAACAGTTGCCCTGACGATATTCTTTCGGCGTTGATTTGGCGCCGTAAAATTCCTGTACCGATGTTCCGATCTTTAATAGCAAAACTTATTGATCAAATCAAACCGCAAAATTATTATGCTCCGATTTTTCGGTTAGCGAACCATATTACCGATCTTGATTACCCGCAACACCCGCAAAATAATGCGGCAACTTTTACCGATTTTGACCGTGTTGAAGAGTTGTTTGGTCGTGGCGGAATGCTTGACGCAATGTGTTATCGCCGCAGTATTCTTGATCGTGTGTCAATTCCTTCGAGTTCTTCCGATGATCCGTATAGTTTACTTCGTGCGCAGTTGATTGGTTTTTTCGGAGAGGGAATTGCAACCGCCGCATATTGGTGTTCTATGTTCCATCGGCACGGAGTTGAAATGTACAATCCGTTTCAGGATTCTCGATTGATTCGGGCAGTTTCGAATATTCGGATTGACACGCGGTTTGTTCACGGTAATCCGAAACAAGTTTTGAAAAAAGCATTAGCCCGACATGTTCCTGAAGCATTTAGCCGCCGTCCCAAACTGGGTTTTGGTCAACCGATTTTTTTATGGCTTGCTCCGGGCGGTTGTTTATTCGATGCGGTTCGGCAAATCGACGATCAACCTTGGCTCACTCCCAAAGCCAAACAAAAAATTCTCGCCACTCCCAATTGGTTTCTCTGGACTCTTCTCTGTTACGATCTTTGGTACAAAACATTTTGCCGATAAGTAAAACGCCAAAACATCGCCAACCGGAAAACGTTGTAATGATTTACGGATTCAATGTTAACCGCGTCGGGCATTGAATGAAGCGGTTCGGCGTGATTCGATCAACCATGCCCGCCATGTGTCTTTGTGATATTGAAAATTAACTCCGGTCAGTTTTATCAATGCATTCAGAACTTCCTGATTTTGGCTGTTCATCACATCTGTTCGTTTTTGAGTTCCCCATGCTAATTGTGTTCCGTTTGTGTTGCCGAATGTACCGAAAGCCGGACCGGGAGCATTGACGGTTTTGGTTTCCGTATGCACGGTTATTAACGCATCAATCAGTTGCGGAATCGCCGAACGCCCGCCAATTTCCCCCAATGCCAACGCTGCGGCGTTAATTGTTGCGATGTTGTTGGGCGGATTCAAATAAGAAACGTAAAATCCAACCAACGCTTGTTTTGCTGCCGAATGTTTACGGATTTCATCAAAACAGGTACGCCGAACTTCCGCATTTTCACGCATATTCATTGACCAACGAGCGATATTGTGAAGAGCCGGTGAAGTACCGATATTGGAAAGAGTTTTGAGCAACAATATTCGCGTATCTTCGTTTTGTTCCACTGAGAGAGCATTCCACAACGCGGTTGTTGCCAGTGGGTCTGTTACTGCCAACATTTCACTTTTTGCTTTGGCATGATTAGGCAAAACGGTTCGCCATGCGTCAATTTTTTTTTCCCAATTTATTTCGGCTTGTTTCCGTTTTTCGAGGGTTTGTTCAATATCGATTTGCTGTTGTGTTTTCCAACTTCCGTTGTATTTAATCAATCCGCGGCTGCCGAGCAATTCCTGTTGTGTTGTCCACGAGCCATCTTCACTTTTGATGTACCCCAAAACACTTCGTGCGGATTTATGTTCGGGATCGTGTTCTAAAATCCGGTTCCAGTGTTGACGTGATAATTCCGGTAATTGATGTTTACTACACCAATCAGCAATTTTCAAATGATTTTCAATGGTATCTTCTTCAAACGGTGCAAAAGTGTTGTATTCCAGAACTGCTTCGCGTTCACCTTTGGAGGGGCGTTCAATGTATTTCGACGCAATATTGATTTCCAGACCATCATCTGCCTGAATCCGATATGTTTTTCGTGGAACTTCTTCCGTATTGAGAAGTTCCCCTTTAATTTTTCCGCCTTCCTTCAACAAATACTCGTCAGCACTTACCAATGCCAACTCTCTAAAAAAGAGAAAACAGAAACAAACAAAGAACCAAAAATGTTTTATTTTCATCGTACCAAACATGTAATACTTTGTAATGATTCACGGATAGGTCAAACTTATGGAATTATGAAATATTTGGGGTGATTTTGCAACAACACTTTGTTATTTTGGGGCAATTTGAGGCAATTTACATCAAAAAATACCAAATTGTCATGTACTAATTAGCGATATTTATCATTTACTCGATGTGGAGCATTCCCATTCCGTGCCGGTTTTGGGCATCTATTCCGTAGTGAGCTTATTTTAGGGTAGGCGTCATTTCGCCGAAGCATCGCAACGGTTGATTCGTAATGACGGCAGGTTTTGTGTTTTCAATTTCCGTCTGTAAACAGTTCATTCCGAAGAGGTAAAGAAGAAAAAATAATAATTTCGCTGAAATAGTACCAATTTTCGATTAAAACCTTTGGGAATTTAACTCAGATTCCTGAGAATCTGACTCAGATTCCTGGGAATCTAACTCAGATTCCTGGGAATCGAACTCAGATTCCTGGGAATCGAACTCAGATTCCTGGGAATTTAACTCAAAACACCGTATTGTTTAAAACCTTTCGGCGAAAGGTCGCCTACCTTTCAGTTGAGTTGCAGCTCTAGCAATCTGAGTTGAATTGCTAGCAATCTGACTTGGATTGCTAGCAATCTGACTTGGATTGCCGGCAATCTGACTCGAACTGCTGATCATTAGAGCCTAATTTTAGAGAGTTTCCGATCCGTAGGTTGCGTTGCGTTTGAC
>JAITBS010000669.1 GCA_031283515.1 Planctomycetaceae bacterium | reverse complement strand
TGAATTTTTATCTTTTGTTAATTAATGTAAAATACCTAAACATGAAATATTACAAATTTTTGAAAGGAAAATCCAATGGGAATATGGTGTATTTTTCATGAACATTCTGAAGAGGAAATTGATTATTATTCGAAACATCGCCAATGGAAAGAGCCGCCGACTACAAATCTTAGTGATTTTTCCGCTCAATATGTGAAATCGTTGCGAATACATGATATTGGAAAAATGCACGAAATTTTTGATTGTATTTTCAGTAATGCTCAGAGTTATCTTGGGTCATCTGCTGCTGATTTTATCTATAGAGGTATTCCGTTACCCGCTCCCGCCGATAAAAACATCGATAAAAACGCCGATGAAGAAAATGATAATTACGAAAACAGCGGATATTCTTATTATAACGTAAAAAGAACAAAAGAAATTTCAGAATATCTTCAGGAATTTGTCGATAAAAAAATTATCAACAAGGTTAATATTGTACAAATTTATCAAAAAGTTTACAGTTATTATCAAACACAAGTTTTCGATCCGGTTATTGATGCCGAAGCGATTGATGAGCAACGGTTTCAGTTGGGACACGATATTGAAGAACTACAACGCTTTTTTTGCAGAGTTGCAAAACATAGAAATTGTGTATTCAAAGTTATGAGATAAAAATATATTTCAGGCAATCATTCCTGTGATATTTTTAAACGGATCGTAAAAAAATATCGCTCAGAAAGAGCAACATAAACCGGTCTGCTTGACGTGAACGTAACAAGAATTATCGTACACGGCATTGGAATTGGACAACACCAAATTCGCCGGGGTTGAGCGGATCGGTAATCTCAAAACGAAGCGTGAACGAACCACTGTCATTCGGTTGAACAACAAAACCGGATTTCAGTGACGATAACGCCGTCCCCGATAAAAATTCAAGCCGTGTTGTCAAGTTGTCCAAAATGGTTACGTTTCCAATGGGTTGCGTACCGACATTATCAAACCGAAGTGTAAATTCAACAATCTCACCCGGTTGTGCAGATTTTTTCGATGCCGTTTTGATAAGCCGGAGTTTGGAGGTTTTTGATTCGTCTTCGATCTGGAAAAAACTTTCAGCTCCTTCTTCACTGGTTGCTTCCATTGGAGCCAGAATATTCATTTGAACTTTGATTCCTTCGGTTCCCTGCCACGCTTTCGCATAAATTTTTCCCTCCGTAAGAAACACCAGTTCGCTCAAACCGATAAATTGTTGTCTCAATAAATTTGAGTAATACATTGCCGACTCAAAATTACTGTACGCACTGAGTCCTTGTGTTACACCTGCACCGGTACTTTTCTTTAATCCTCCAATACCGCTCAATTGTGTACGGGTTCGGGCGTAACCGGATTTAGTTTCCTGAACCGTATAACCGAGTTGCTCTTTACCCCGATCAGTATTCAATAAATATTGAGCGTCTGTTTGGGATAATGCGGTAATTTGAGTGTTATTGAGTACTCCTTCGATTTTTCGTATCGCTCCGAAACGCGGTGCGTAAAGAAAAACTCGGTTCGATGGTTCAACTAATGTCCGACCATCCAGTGTGTCAAAATGCGCAACAGTATCTTCCGTTTCAAGATTTCGAACCGTCCAGTCCTCTTCGATACTCGTTTGAGCAATACCATCGCCGCCGTCAACAAGATATTCTTTTTGCCAAGGCACTCCGGTATTCAAAACGATATTCGGATTCGGACTCGAATGAGAATATCCTTGCCCTGCGTGCTGTTCCGCAACAATCTTAGCTCCCTGTTCCGCTAACGCAGGATCAACCGTCAAACGATTCGTCTGACTAAAAACAGTTGAAACAAACGAAAAGAACAGAATAATTGAAATAATTTGAAACCGCATAATTTGAAACCGCATAATTTGTTACCGTATTTGTTGATAATTAATCTTTTCTACCGTAAGGGTATTATTGATTTTCCGTTGGCAACAGGAACACTTTGACGCGGCGTACTCTGATAACGAGTCATTTCGTAACGATTTGACGGAGTTTTATCGAATGCGATCCATGACGGCGAACCAAGAAAAAATGCGGGATCGGTAACACCAAGCGTATTGGGAATTCGTCCGCCGATTTGTACAATAGCCATTGGTTGTCCCATCGTCGCGGCAACCGCAACCGGATCAAGACCGCGTGAAATATCGGTAGAGATTTGTGTACCGGAATCTCCGCGAATCGGCATTGCCGTCTGCGGATTTTCAAGATAAATAACACGAGTTACGAATTTTCCGTCCAAAGCCAATTCAATATCTTCTTGAGTTATATCAATCTGAATCGGAAATTCCAACTCCAATCCCTGAGGCGGATAAGTTCGGGCAACAATTTTAACCGTCGGAAAAATTTCCCGACCCGGTTGAAACGGAATATCTGTTATGCGTAACCGATAATCATTACCGACCAGAAGTCCAAACGCATAAGGAGTGTTTTGGCGTTGAACGAATTGTTCATTGACGGAAAGAGCAATTTTAGTTCCTTGGGGACCACAAATTTTAACCGGCTGATAATAATACTGAACCGAAGAACCTCGATAATTCGCAGGAGAACTTGTTAGAGAACTCACCGGAGGACTTACCGGATAACCGGAAAAAGGCGCAACCGGATTCTGTGCGTATAACACCGTTACAAAAAGAAACGCGGTAATCGTATAAAATACCTTCATCATGGGTAATAAGTAGTCTGTTATTTGCACGTTATGAACTTAAACAAAAATACCGAACAAACAACAGACAACGATTAACGGACGACTTAATTAGGGAGCCAAAGTCGGATTTTGCGGTTGCGGTTCTACAGGGGCAACGGGTTGTTGCTGCTGTTGTTGTGTTTGAGCCGCTAACTGTTGTTGTTGTTGTTGTTGTTGTTGTTGTTGTTGTTGTTGCAGCTGCGAAGTGTAATGCGGGTGAACAAGAACATTTTGCGGATCAACTCCAATTGGACTAACCGGAAGAACCAGTTGCGGTACCGCAACCGGTCTTGGTGCTGCGGGAATCGGTTCGGCACGAACAATCGGGTAACGGTTTGGCGAATGAGCTCCTTGCGGAAGTTGCGGCGGTCCTGGAATTCCGGTCGATGTTTTGGTCATCGGTGTTCCGTAAGGCGGAATATTAACACCGGAAATCGTGTTCTGCGGAATCGACGAACCGTTAATCGGATAACCTCCTTGTAACGGCAAACCGTTAACAAAAACCGGAGTCATTGTTGCCTGACGCTGTTTTTCCGCAACAGTATTACTTAAATCCTTGTTGCCCATTCGAATCACCGCAAGAATCGCTCCGCGATTACTCGCTTCAACAATGGGATCGACACCCGGTTCGAGTTGCGTAT
This sequence comes from Planctomycetaceae bacterium, assembly GCA_031283515.1. Lineage (GTDB taxonomy): Bacteria > Planctomycetota > Planctomycetia > Pirellulales > Thermoguttaceae > WRKP01. The sequence goes on along the minus strand of JAITBS010000669.1, from coordinate 3,852 downwards.
TAACCAATGTTCCGACACCTGCCATCGCTAATCCTTGATATTCAGGATTGGGCAAATACACGACTTTTGTAATAAAGTTACCGGAAAACACCTGATCAAAATCGTTATCGGTAAACTCAATCGGAATTGAATTATGAGCCAAAAACGCTTGAGTTCGTGCCATTGTCGGCGCAATTTCAAGTGTCGGATACAGTTCTTTTCCTTGTCGTCCCGGAATATTTGATAATTTTAAACGATAAATCGCTCCTTGACCGAAATCGTGTGTTGCCGGACAAACACAAGGTTCGGAGTCGAATGTACTGGGGATTTTGGCGTCCCAGTTAATCGTCAACGATTCCAAACCGATAAAGTTAATTTGTGATGTCGGAACAACAGGAGGGAGTTGATACGGAATCAATTGAGGCGGTGCCGCAAGAGCAATTTCCGGTTGTTGAGCAACTCCGGGTATTCCTTGTCCGGTAGGAGCCGGTAATGAAATGGGTTGATACGATTCCGGCACCACTCCAGGTCCAGGACCGTCCACTCCATAAGCCCTATAAGGCGATTGATTAAAACCACCGGTCAAAATGGGACCTTGGCATCCTGCCAAAACCACAAGAATTGCTAAATAAGAAAAACTACATCGCATCAGGTTTCCTCCCCTTTTACGAAATGGTGCAATTGTCCGTTTGGTATCTGTTGCGACAAATGCGGATTTTTGACTACAAGTCTTTGAAGATTTATTTGCCGGAAGGCACAATTGCACTGGACAGGAAATTCTTTTTTTCATACAATTCCTTCCGCCTTCTTCATGTCACTCCATGTTTTGACCACTGAAGAAAAACAATTGGTCTTCTAATCCTTATTCTTCGGTTAGTCACCATGCAATACTTTTGCAATTTCCTCAGAATTACTATTCATCACCAAAAAAGAGATAAAAACTTTTTTTATCTTGCATGTTTTACTTTTTTGGTTTTTTCTATTTATTTTCACCAAGCTTCTTATTTGTCTCTTTCTGCCAAAGATGATACACCAGCAGATTTAGGCGGAAAATATTTGAAGCAATCAATTGATCGGATTTTATCGATCAAAACGATTGAGAGTGATATTCGGATGAATGTTTATGTTGACGGTATTGAGTATTCAGCTCGCGGGCGTTATGAAGAGCAGGCGTTACCCAAACCATTGGCTGGCGAATTTTTACGTTCGATGTATCGGTTGGATATTAATTTTCTTACGAATATCCCGACTACTCCCGGTTCAGAACCCAATCGTATGACAGTTGTGTGTCATCTTTCTGAAGATCGGGAACAAAATCAGATTTGGCAATACATTTCGATTGAAGGAGAAAAAACTTTTAACATCATTAAAATCTCTCCTGTAGAAAAAGCTATTAAACAATCGAAAAAAGAACCGCGTTTTACCCAAATTAGTGAAGTTCGTAATTTAGGCGGTTTAGCGGGACAATTACGGCAAATTGACCGGTTTTACGAATTTATTACACCGGCTCTGCCGGAAACGCTTGAAGAAGACAATTCGATTGTTGTTTGGAAGATTATTGGAGTAGTACGTCCTAATTATTTTGACGGTTTAATCAATCAGTTTGGAGGGTTGGACAAGAAAAAAAGATATCCTCCTAATTTTCCTTCTGATATTGAGATATGGATTGGTCGTAATGACGGATTTCCTTATAAAATTCAATATTTGAATCGTCCTTCCGAAAAATCGACCAAACGATCATTTCTTTTGCAATCGTCTTATTTCAATGTAATTTTAGATGGAGAAGAAATTCCCTCTGTTCGATTTGCGACATTTGAACAAGGTGAATATCTGGAAGGCGTTTTCGGTTTTCAAGATATTACTACATCGTTTATTCAATCGCTTGGTCTTTGAGAATTGATGACAATAGTTACAGAACAGGGTAAATGGAATAGAACAATAAATAGAACAGAACAGAGTAGAACAGAATAAATAAAATAGACAAAAAATTTGTGTTTTCGATTGATCTACTAATTAGTACCAATACAGTACCAATAAAAAAAAATGATTACCGTAGAACAGATTGCCGCCGCGGGAGTTGTTGGGGCTGGCGGAGCGGGATTTCCGACTCATGTTAAATTATCCGGTAAGGCGGATACAGTTGTTATTAACGCAGCGGAATGCGAACCGTTGCTGCATAAAGACAAGGAACTGATTCTTCATCAAACGGAGATTCTTGTTGAAGGTCTTGCGCGGGCAATGCAATTGGTAGGTGCAACTCATGGTGTTGTTGGGATTAAAAAGAAGTACATTCATGTTATTGAAGTGCTTTGTCCGAAACTTGTGACGGGCATGACGATTGCTTCTCTTGATGATGTGTATCCGTCTGGTGACGAATTTATTTTGGTATATGAATCTCTTGGCAGAGTGATTCCTCCGGGTGAAATTCCGTTATCGGTAGGAGTTGTGGTGATGAATGTGGAAACTGCGTGCAATGTCGCTGCTGTTCCAACCAAACCCGTAACGGAAAAATTTATTTCAGTTGCCGGTTCTGTCGAACATCCCTCTACACTTCGGGTGCCGCTTGGTACTTCCTTCAATGACTGTATCAAAGCAACCGGCGGAACAACAATTACGGATCCTGCTTTTGTTGTTGGCGGAGCCATGATGGGCTATCTTGAAAATGATTTATCAAAACCGGTTACCAAAACAACCGGCGGAATTATTGTTTTACCGCAGGATCATTTTGTTGTTCAGCGAAAGCGGTGGGATTGGCAAAAAACGGTTCGTGTCGGTCGAACTGCTTGTGATCAATGTTCATTTTGTACAGAGCTTTGCCCGCGAAACTTGCTTGGTCATCCGATTGAGCCGCATCGTGCCATGCGAAGTCTTGGATTTAATATTTCTGCCCGATCCGATGTTCCTGGTACGATATTTTGTTGTGAATGTAATCTTTGTTCCTATTGTTCTTGTCCGGAAGGGCTTGATCCGAAAAATGTTTGTGCGGAAAATAAACGCCGGCTTCTGACAAACAAACAACGTTGGGAACATCCGTTGTTCCGACCGGAACGAGCGGGACAACAAATGATAAACCGAAAAACTCCAACAACACGGTTGATCCAAAAAATTGGTCTTGCCGGTTATCCGAACAAAGCACCACTCGAAGATCATTTGTTAGAAGTCCAAAGTGTTGTTCTTCCGCTTCGTCAACATATTGGCGTACCTTGTATTCCTGTTGTCCATTCTGGTGATAGAGTTCAAGTGGGACAACCGATTGCCAAACGTCCTATTACAGACGGCAAACCTGCACTTGGAGCGGATATTCACGCTTCAATTACCGGAACAGTTATCGAAATTAATCAAGAATCTATTCGTATTTCGGTTTAATTGGTTCTTCAGTAATCTATCAGTGGAATTTTGTTTTTCGATTTTCACCCCAGTGGAACTCCAAAGGTAGTCAACGTTTCGCCGAAGGGTTTTCACCCACTGTTGGTCGGCGTACTCGCCGACTTGCCCCTGTTTGACGGACGGAAATGAAAAACAAACCGTGTACAACACTGACAATTGGAAAAAAACTGTAAAATTTTATCTTCAATTGTCGGCGTTTGGAGTTCAAACCCCAGGGTTTTGAGTTCAAACTCCAGGGTTTTAAGTTCAAACCCCAGGGTATTAAGTTCAAACCCCAGGGTTTTAAGTTCAAACCCCAGGGTTTTAAGTTCAAACCCCAGGGTTTTGAGTCCAAACCCCTGGGTTTTGAGTTCAAACCCCAGGGTTTTGAGTTCAAACCCCAGGGTTTTGAGTTCAAACTCCAGGGTTTTAAGTCCAAACCCCAGGGTTTTAAGTTCAAACCCCAGGGTTTTAAGTTCAAACCCCAGGGTTTTGAGTCCAAACCCC
>JAITBS010000647.1 GCA_031283515.1 Planctomycetaceae bacterium | reverse complement strand
GCAATTAACACACCGATAATCGCAATCACCACAAGTAATTCGACTAACGTAAATCCGCGAAAAAATCTTACTTTCATCTTGATTCTCCTTAAAATAAAGAGGTATTGAAATGGAAACAGATTACATAACAAATAATCTGTTTGGGTTATAAAGTGGGAAAAAAACGCAACGCCGAGAAACGGCAACAGAATATATCGCTCTTAGACTTAGGAGCGACACGACACTTAAAATAGGTCCATTCCCACCGACCAAAGTGGTGCATTACATGTTCAAAATATAACGCTGAATACACCTATGAGATTATACGCGACGCTCCTCTAACGGGAGCCACGCAACTCTATAATCTCACGGTAATTTTCTACACGGAAAACCGTTGGTCTGTAGAAAATTATAGTTCGCCGAAGCGAATTTAAGTGTTGTTGACGTACTCGATTTTTTTAACGCCCGAACAAAAATTCGGGCAATTTATTTTTCAAAACGTAATTTGGTCTCCAAACGTGGAAATTAAAAAACGGAAATCATTATTTTGAGATAATACACGAAAGCAAAAATTATGTCAAGCCCCCTAAATATTTTTTTGTAATTATTCAGTAGATTTTTTGTCCGCAGATTTTCGCAGAGAGACACCAATTTTTTTATCCGCAGATTACGCAGAGACACACAGTTTTTTTCTGCGAAAATCAGCGTAATCTGCGGACTTGTATTCAGTGGACGAAAATTCCACTGAAATATTACAATATTTCAAAACATGACGAACTCATGTTTTGATACCGGCAAGCGGATTCGGTCCATAACTGTTGAGATTCAGATACAAAAGAACCGTTGCAATAAGCAATGCCGCAACAGAAAGACCAAGCAATAATGTATAAATATCCGGTGTTGGTTTTGGTTTGCGGAGTTTTATGGGAGTTTCGGAAGGTGTTGACGAAGCCGATTCCATTGCCGGTGTTGTATCGGCAGGCTCATCACCTTTTTTCTTTTTCTTAAAAGAAATCATTGTCGTAATCGGTACAAAGTTTTAATAAAGGGTTTGCGGTTTTAAGTGTTCTCAGCTTTATCGTGCAGTAAGTTCGGCTGTATTGATAAATTCAACACTGTCTCCGCGTTGAACAGTTCCGCGTCGAAATTCCGGTATAATTGTTGCGGCAGCACGGTCAGCTTCAGTGCGTTCCACCTTAATTTTTCCAATATAAGAACTTCTGCCGTCAATATTACGGACAACATCCAATTCATGACCACGAACCAAACCGGAATCTTCACCAATCGAAATTTCAACCCAACCTTTGGGACGAACTTCCGTAACAAGTCCTTGAATCCCTTTCGGCGGAATACCTGTGTATAATTCGGGTTGCGGTTTCAAACCGTGTTTTTTTAAGACATCAACCGCATCACGGTAATCCTGAAGTAATTTTTCACCGACAGACCGATAATTTGTTAATTGTAACGCCAATTCATGGGCTTCGTCAGTTTTGGCAACAAGTTCGGTATTGAGTCTTGCCCATTCTTCTTGGGCTTTGCGAAGGTCTTTACGAAGTCCGTCAACTTCCGCACGAAGTGATTGCATACTTTCATGAGAAAGTTTAACAGAAGCAATTCCTTTTTCTTTTTCTTCATTGAGTTGAGTCAATTCGTCTTGATATCGTTTATTTTCTTTGCTGAGTTCCTCGACTTTGGTTTCGAGATCGGCAATAACCGCACGGCGCCGGGACAATTCTTCATTAAATTCCCGTATCATATTATCTCTGGCATCGGCGAGTTGTTTCTTGTGCGTTTCCGATTCTTTAAGTTTTGCGCTTGTCTCTTCCGAACGTTTTTTCCAATCGGTATGCGTCGCGTAAATCACTACAGAGAAACTCATGAACATAATGCTCATGATAAAAATGAGAACTATGAACATTCGACCAATTAAGTTCATAAAACACCTTTCCTGATTTGAAGCAAAAATCAAGTATTGACGAAAACTATCTTTTCAAAAAAATCGTCCGAATTGGTAAATCAATAGTTAATTATAACTGAAAAACACAATTTGTCAAAAAATGTCAAAAAATGTTAAAAAATTAATCCTTCAGATAATACTATTTTGTAATATATCAGTGGAATTTTTGTTTGAGGTTAAAAAGGTATTCGCCCGAAAAGGGCAGTCTATTTTGTAAATCGAACGGTTATGTTGCCTTTTCAGAGCGTAGGAAAATATCAGGAAGGTAATCACAAAATAAAAATTTCACCGATATATTACACTATTTTTAATATCCATACTGTCGGATTTCTTTATATTTTATCGACCTATTCTAGGATAATAAATAAATCTTCTCAATATTTTTATTTTATTTATTTTGACTTTTTTCCAAATACAGTCAATACAATTGATCTTTGGTGTGATGATCGGCGGTGTTCGCAAAGATAAATCCCCTGCCATGTTCCCAAAAGCAATCGCCCTTGACCAATAGGAATATTGACAGAAACTCCTATTACCGAAGATTTTACATGAGCCGGCATATCATCTTGCCCTTCCAATGTGTGTTCATAAGGCAAAGTGTCTGGAATAATTTTCCCAAGAGCCATCTGAATATCTTTTCGAACATCCGAATCCGCATTTTCGTTAATAGTGATTGAAGCGGATGTGTGTTGGAGAAAAATATTTAACATTCCGCAATCAAGTTCACGGATTTCAGGAACCGCTTCAATGATTTCATGGGTGATCATCCTGATTCCATTTGAAAAAGACGGCAAGGTGAGTTTTTTTTGTATTATCAACATTTTTTTAAATTAAAAAATTTTTTAATTGATTTTTTAGAAATGTCAGCATATAATCCATGCTACCAGATATATTTGATTACCAAATACTAATATTTCCTATTTTCATCAATTGTTTCTATTTTTCATCAATTATTTCTATTTTAACTCTTTCTGAACTTTGATACAGAGGTAAGATAGTTTTTGATCAACTAATTTGACCCCCAATTTTACGACGATGTTATTTGAACATATTTAAGTTCGTTTGTTCGCGAATTTTTTTGAACGAAACAACCGGAACATTAAAATTCGAAACAAACGGTAAACCATAACCTTTATTTTTGTCTATAGGTTTACAATGTTCCGTAATTTATTGATTTATTTAGGGATATTTGCTTTTACGGTTGATATTTCTGTTGGTGATGAAAGAACAGATTATCAGCATGGATTACAACTGATTCAATTCGGTCAATTAGAAGAATCCATTCTTTTTTTTCAAAAAGCCATTCGGATCGAACCCGACAATATTGAACTCCAAAAGGAACTTAACAATATTCGGCAAATGATCAAACTTCGCGGTGAACTCCCTTTGGAGAAAAATGCGATTCAATGGAATATTGGAGCGGAACGTTTGCGTCGTTATTATATTAAGTATCATGTTATTTCGGATCATCTTGATCTTGCTTTGGAAATTCACCGCCGAGTCGGAACGGTTTCTTGTGCGATTGATGTTGTTGACGCTTTTTTAATGGCGGAACAATATCAGGAAGCACTTGATTTTATTGTTTCGCAAAAAAAAACCGAACAAATTTTGCCCTTGCAAATTGAGAAAGCGCGTATTTATTTCATGGCAGGCGACAAGGAACAGGCACGAAAAATTATTCGGTCTATTCCTTTTGAAAAATTAAATTCTCCAGAATCATTATTTCGGCTGGCTCGGGTTCAATCAATGACGTTACAACATGCATCGGCAGTTAAATCATTGAGACGTTGTTTTGAATTGACGCCGCCTAATATTTTGCCGTTGATCAAAAAGGAAGCGAAAAAATGTCCTGAATTTGAATCTATTTTTTCATCTTCGGAATTTATGGAAGTGCTGAAAACACGTTCACTTATTTCTTCCAATGATATGGATTGCGCCAAAAAATGGATTGGAAATTCTTTGCTTAACGAACAGCCGCAATCTCCTAAAAATATAATCATCGGCGAAATCAATTTTAACGACTGGCGTCTTCACTAATCAATCCTCTGATTAACCTAATTGACCCAAATAAGGAATGAGCATTAATTTTACTCAATTCTGTTATAAAATTAATTTGTTTGTGAACAATCACACAAATTTTTTGAATCTTGATATTGACGGAAGTCATGGGATCAATTAGTATATTTGTTTTATAATTTTTTGAATGGTTGTCATATTGCCATTTTGAAAGATTAGAAATAAGTTCCAGACTTATTTTATTGACACATTTTATTAACACATTGAGAATCTAACTCTCACTCATTACCGATGCGAACTTTACAAACATTTTTAGTAACATTTGTTTTATTTACAACGGCAGTTTTACCGTTTCCATTATTTGGGGCGGAAACAAATTCTGGGGTTAAACCGCCGGTTTTGGTTGGTTTTGCTCCGCTTACCGAAACGGAATTACAAGAAGGTTGGATTCGTCTTTTCGATGGAGTTTCACTTTACGGCTGGCGATCAATGGAGGGAAAATATACGGTACAACGCGGTATATTGATGAGTGATCCGAATCAAAACGGGGTGATTCGTTTTACGAGCCGATTCGGTAACAGTATTCTGACCGGTGAACGCCGTCCTGCTGATTCTCAAGGGAATTGGTCGCCGTTTACGCTTAGTATGAAAACGAGTCAGTCTGAGCGTGCGGGAATACCGGACATCACTTTGGATTCGGGACAATTTCGTAATATTAAAATCCAATTTCAGGAAATGCAATCGATTTTCGACGGTAAAACTTTAAACGGTTGGACGGTGAACGCCCAAGCCAATGCCAAAGTTGAGAACGGGGCAATTCGTTTGACCGGCGGTTCCGGCTCTCTTGAATCAAAGGGACAATACAACGATTTCATCTTGCAATTGGAATATAAAACCGATAAACCTGTTAATTCGGGAGTTTTTTTCCGTTGCATACCTGGTGAATTAATGAACGGTTATGAGTGTCAGATTTTCAACAATCCGCCGGCTGCGGATTATAAGAAGTTTATTGGAACGGATACGGGCGGAATTTTCCGGCGTCAGGTTGGGCGTAATATTGCACCGAAAGATGGGCGATGGAATTATTTGACTATTTTTGCACGTGGTGCGCAAATTTCGGCGTGGGTCAATGGGATTCAAACGGCGGATTGGATTGACGAGCGTGATCCCGATCCCAATCCGAGAAAAGGACGCCGAACCGAAGCCGGAACGATTCAATTTCAAGGTCATGATTCCGAAACCGATATTATGTTCAGAAATATTCGAATTGGAATATTGTAATTTATTTTAGAACGATTCAAAACTATGCCGTTTTCTTACGAAAAACTTACGACAAAATCTCAGGAAGCGTTATCAACAGCGCAGGAGTCCGCGATCAAGTCCGGTCATCCAGAGTTGACGCCGTTACATTTATTTGATGCGCTTCTCAACGAAAAGGACGGTAATATTCGTCCTTGTCTTGAAGCGATTGGTTGTCCTCTTGCTCAGCTGGACACGATGGTTGCTGCGGAATTGCGTCAACTGCCGAAAATATCCGGCGGCGGAACAGTTCCGCAACCGAGTGGCGAACTTCAGCGGGTTCTTTTTGCTGCCGGCGAAGAAGCTGAAGCCATGAAGGATGATTACATTTCAACCGAACATCTTCTGTTGGCGTTGGAAAAAATCCCTTCCAAAGTGAGAAATGTACTCAAACTTAATGCATTGGGGCGTAATGAATTACTGCAAGGTATTAAAACAGTTCGCGGTAATGCGAAAGTTGCTGATGCTGATCCGGAATCAAAACTTCAAGCGTTGAGTCGTTACGGGATTGATCTTGTGGAACGTGCTAAAAAGGGGAAACTTGATCCGGTTATTGGGCGTGATTCTGAAATTCGCAGGGTGATTCAGGTTTTGTCGCGCCGTACAAAAAATAATCCGGTGTTGATTGGTGAACCTGGTGTTGGTAAAACGGCAATTGCGGAAGGATTGGCGTTACGAATTGTGGATGGTGATGTTCCTGAATCACTTAAAAATAAACGAGTTATTGGTCTTGATATGGGAGCGCTTGTTGCCGGAACAAAATTTCGCGGTGAATTTGAGGAACGTTTAAAAGCGGTTTTACGTGAGGTTGATGAAGGTGCTGGTCAGATTATTCTGTTTATTGACGAGTTGCACACATTGGTAGGAGCAGGGCGTGCTGAAGGCGGAAGTGATGCGGCGAATCTGCTTAAACCGGCGTTATCGCGTGGTGATCTTCGGTGTATTGGCGCAACAACATTGGATGAATACCGAAAATATATTGAAAAAGATGCTGCATTGGAACGCCGTTTCCAACCGGTTTTTGTTGAGGAGCCGAGTGTTGAGGATACGATTGCGATTTTACGCGGTTTGAAAGCTCGTTACGAGGCTCATCATAAGGGAGTTAAGATTACCGATTCGGCGTTAGTTGCGGCGGCGGAGATGTCGCATCGATATATTTCCGACCGTTTTTTGCCGGATAAAGCGATTGATTTGATGGATGAAGCGATGTCTCGATTAGCGATGGAACTTGAAAGTGTTCCGACAGAGATTGACACGGTGCAACGTCGTTTGGTGCAACTCGAACTTGCCGCACGCCAACTTGCCGACGAAAACGAACCACATGCCAAAGAACGGTTGCGCGATATTGAAAAAGAAATTGCCCGATGTAAGGATGAACTTGCCGAACTCCGAACTCAGTGGGAAAAAGAAAAAAGTGGAGCTTTTGATATTCATCAACTCCGCAGTCAGTTAGCCGAAGTTCAATTGGAGTACAAAAATCTTGAAACACACATCAACTTGGAACAATCACAAGGAAGATTAGTTGATGAATCTCAATTTCAAAAACTATTTGAGTTGGATCAAAAGCGAAGGACTCTTGAAAAACAAGTAGAGGAAGCCGAACAATCGTAACTCGAAATCTCGAAATAATAAAAGCAATAATATAACCATTCACGTAAAATTGACCCAAGTCGGTAATTTTTCGGAGAAGAGTTGCGGCGATTGATGTTGTTTCCATTTCTGTCCGTCAACAAGGGCAAATCGGCGAGTATGCCGACGCGATGTTTCGGCGCAACATCGCCTACCTGATAATTTTTCACACGTCAATCATCAATAGGTAGTCAACCTTTCACTGGGTAATCAACCTTTCGCTGGGTAGTCAACCTTTCGCTGGGTAGTCAACATTTCACTGGGTTGTCAACCTTTCGCTGGGTAGTCAACCTCTCACTGGGTAGTCAACATTTCACTGGGTAGTCAACCTTTCGCCGAAAGGTTGGTCGGCGATAGCCGACTTGTCCCTGTTGGCAGCCGTCAAAAACTAGTTGGCAATTGGTAAAAACCAGTTGACAATTGATAAAAACCAGTTGGCAGAGAACAAAAACCAGTTGACAATTGGTAAAAACCAGTTGGCAGAGAACAAAAACCAGTTGGCAATTGGTAAAAACCAGTTGACAATTGGTAAAAACCAGTTGGCAATTGACAAAAACCAGTTGACAATTAGTAAAAACCAGTTGGCAGAGAACAAAAACCAGTTGACAATTGGTAAAAACCAGTTGGCAGAGAACAAAAACCAGTTGACAATTGGTAAAAACCAGTTGGCAAAGAACAAGAACCAGTTGGCAGAAGACAAGAACCAGTTGGCAGAGAACAAAAACCAGCTGGCAGAAGACAAAAACCAAAACGGTAATACTTCCGCTTGCGACACTATCCACTATCCACTCTCAACTATCAACTCCCCCCGGCCTTTTCAGGGCGTTGTTTCGCAAGGAAAATATAATAATTACGATTGTTTTATTTCTTGTTTACTCAACATTCCGGGAATTTCCTGAACATATCGAGGAATAGCATAACCGGGGAGACGATTACGAAGTTGCTCCATCAAATAGTAACCTTTGTCCGGCGGAACTTCAAAATGAGCCGCACCATGTACCCGATCCAGTTGATGTAAATAATATGGAATAATCCGATGATCAACCAACTGATCAAAAAGTTGATACAATACGTCCGAATCATCGTTAACTCCTTTTAATAAAACAGTTTGCGATAGAACAACCGGAACTCTCAACATTTCACGGCGTTCCCAAAAATCATTACTCAATTCGTTTGGGTGATTCATGTGTAACACAAGATAAATCGGAAAAGGAAACGAAAGTATTTTAATCAATTCCGGTGTTAGACGATTTGGCAAAACGACTGGCAATCGCGAATGAATCCTGATCCTCTTAACATGAGAAATTTTGACGATATAATAAAGCAATTGCTCAAGTTCCGAATCGTCAAGCAACAAAGGATCACCACCACTCAAAATTACTTCCTCAATGGTATTATCAACACGAATAGGTTCAAGTAACGTTTCGAACTTATCAGAGTAACTCTTGTTGAACTTATTGAGTTTTGGAAAAAAACGGCGAAAACAAAAACGGCAATGAATCCCGCAATCGTTTGAAACAAGCAAAAGTACTCGTCCTGCATATTTTTTCAGCACACGGCATGAAGAGTTATTTGATAATTCATGAAGCGGGTCGCAGGAAAAACCGGAAATAAGGACTTGTTCTTCCCGGCGCGGAAGGATTTGTAACAAGAGCGGATCGTTTGAATCACCCTTTGCCATTTTGTCCACAAACGAACGCGGAACAAAAAGCGGATACTCATACAGCACCGGAGGATATTCCCAATCCGTTGTTGGTAATTCGAGAATCCGGAAAAGTTCCGGTATTTCCGTAATGGCTTGACTTAATTCGTTTTTCCAATTAACATTAGTCACTTTAACATCAGTCACAATAAAAAAGTATAACCTGTTTATCCCACAAATTAAGGAATTTTAACTTATGGCTTCAGTAAATACAAGCGATTTCCGCAAAGGACTTAAAGTCCAAATTGACAGCGACCCTTACATTATGATCGAATGTAATTTCGTAAAACCCGGTAAAGGGCAGGCTCTTTATAAATGTAAATTGCGAAATCTGACCAAAGGAACGGTACTCGACCGGACTTACAAAAGCGGTGATACATTGGAATCAGCAGATATTACGGAAATTGACGCCCAATATCTTTACAAAGATTCTCATTCGTTCACATTCATGGATAATGAATCTTACGAACAATATGAACTTTCCGCCGAATTGGTGGACGACGTGTGGAAATATCTCAAAGAAGGAATGATTTGTAAAATGATGTTGCACAACAACACGCCCATCGGAATCACTCCGCCGAATCATGTTATTTTAACTGTCGAATACACCGAACCGGGAGTTCGCGGCAATACCGCAACAAATGTTACAAAACCCGCCAAAGTCGATACCGGAGCCGAAATTCTCGTTCCAAATTTTGTCGAAACCGGCGAAAAAATCAAAGTAGATACCCGAACCGGTGACTATATTGAACGAGTTAAAGAATAAAAAATGAAATAATGGCTAAACTTGGTGTTTTAAGTGATACACACGGACGGTTTATAGAAACACAGTCGGCAGTTCAGATTTTTCGGGAACAAGGTGTCGAAAAAATAATCCATTGCGGTGATATCGGCGGTACGGCAATTGTTCAGGCATTTCGAGGAATCGAAACTCATTTCGTTTTCGGAAACAATGATATGGATTTCGATTCGTTGCGTATTACAGCAACAGAAAATGGGCATACCTTACACGACTGGTTTGGCTCATTGGAATGGGAAAACAAAAAAATCTGTTTCATGCACGGGCATCGCCTAAATCAATTCACCACAGAATTATATTCGGGACATTGGGATTTGATGTGTTATGGACACACGCATGTCCCATTGCTGCAAATTCATGGTAATACTCTACTCCTAAACCCCGGTGCATTCAGACGAGTTGTTGTACCACAAATCGCAATTGTAACTTTACCGGAATTAACTGTCGAAAGTTTTTCGGTTACACCAATCTTTTAATGTTTGTGTGATCAATTTTTCGGAACTTTGTAATATTTCAGCGGAATAATTGTAGATAACAACAATAAGTAGTCCTGAAAGGGCAGGATATTAGTTGATAGTTGATAGTGTCGCACGCGGAGTAATACCATTTCGGCAGTAATTCCGCTTGCGGCACTATCAACTATCAACTATCCACTCTCAACTATCAACTTGCCACTTCCCCTGTCGGGGCTAATGTGAAAAACAATAATTCCACTGATAGATTACAAATTTTTTAAAAAATCTGCGTAATTTGCGGACTATTTGAACCAAGTATTCGAACTGTTAATAAAATAGACCGTACCAATTTTTCTTGTTTCTGTGTTGGTTCTTTTTTCTGTTGTGGATGTAAGTATCCGCTATTTTTGAAACAAGGATGCGGTTGTACTGATCATCGGTAACTGTTTATCGCTATCTTTTGAAAAGGACAATAATTGTTTTATTTTTTGTTTCTGGTTATTGCAGTGAACAATTCACAGATTTTATAACCGATAGGGTTACAGATTAAGGCGAGAAGCAATTTATACCGTAACGAGGGAATACAGACGACACGGTGTGTTTTTCGGATGGAGCGGAGGGAGGTACGAACAACATATTCTGAGGTGAGCCAGGCAAAACGCGGAGTTTTATTTTTTTGAAATGATTTCATTAGTTCTGTGCTGTGAAAACCGGTAAGTGTTAATCCCGGACAAAGTGCCTGAACCCGAACACCATACTTTTTTATATCACATTGAATACTTTTCGAAAACGATAAAACATAAGCCTTTGTTGCGATATATTCTGCTGAATTGGTTCCGTACAAAAATGCGGCAACCGACGAAAGGTTAATCAGAAATCCTTTTTTCCGCCGGCACATCGGAATCAATGCCGCGCGAGAAAGCCGCATCAATGAAATCGTATGAACTCGCATCATTTTTTCCTCACAATCAGGATCGACATTGGGAAATGCCCCAGTAAAACCAAATCCTGCACTATTGACCAAAAATTCAATCGATTCTGATTTTTCAAGACGTTCTTCAAGTTGCCGAACTTCTTCGGTATTGGAGAGATCACAAACATAGGGTTCAACAGAAATTCCATATTTTGTTTCAAATTCTGCTTTGATTTCCTCAAGAAGTTTGCCGCGCCGCGCAACAATCAATAAATCGTAACCTTCCGCAGCAAGTTGGCGGGCAAATTCCTTACCAAGTCCATCACTTGCACCGGTTATTGCTGCAAGCGGACGAAAAGGACACAAATCACTATTATTTTTTATGGCGGTGTTTTTGGGCAATGCGATAGTTTTTTTTTGTTTAAAGATACTCATTTTTTTAATTCCTTTAAAAAATGGTTGTCTAAATGTTGTCTAAATTTTGTCCAAGTATGTCCAAAATTGTCCATTTTTGTCCAATTTCGCCTAATTTTACTTTTTTTATAAACATTGTCAATAAACAAAAAAAGCCTTGAAAATCAAGCATTTTCAAGACTTTTCTTAATCGGGGCGACAGGATTTGAACCTGCGACCTTCTGACCCCCAGTCAGACGCGCTAAACCAGGCTGCGCCACGCCCCGATTTTTCCATACATCATGTTGCTCTTAGTAGCAATCTTTTTTATTATCCCGATTTTTAAAGTTCTTACAAGCCCCTGAAACTGATCTATTTTTGTCCGCAGATTATGCAGATGTTCGCTGATAGTTAATCCGTAGATTTTCGCAGATGTTTATCCCAATCGTGATTAAAAAATTATGGGGAATGATATACTGCGTGTCTTTATAAAAATTACTTTCATAATCATTCCGTTGAATTTTTTCAAGATGTTTGGTTTATTTTTTACCAACCTCATTTTTACCTAATTTTCTTAACAAAACAACCTCTGTAGCAATAAATTTCTCCTCAAACATAACCCCATTACCTCATTGTTTTCTGTGGGAATGAGGTAATGAGGTCGTTGTGTTCTTAACTTTTTGGTAATATATCAGTGGAATTTTTATTGAATTTGTTTACAGTTGGAAATTACAAGGTAGGCGACCTTTCGCCGAAGGGTTTTAAACAATAAACCCACGGTCGCAACGGTTGGTTTTGTTATGGTGTTGTACACGGTTGGTTTTTCATTTCCGTCCGTCAACAGGGGCAAGTCGGCTATCGCCGGCTTAATATTACAATAAATTTCTGTCTGTTTTTCCAAAAATCAGAAAAAATAGTAAAATTATCATTTTCGTAGTAAGGGGTAAT
>JAITBS010000529.1 GCA_031283515.1 Planctomycetaceae bacterium | reverse complement strand
TTCGCAATCTTCGACGCTTCAACACCGGAATAATTGTAAGCGAGAGCACCGTTAATAACTTGCTGTCCATTGTAGGTTGTTGATCGGGCGATACTGTCAATCGTGCTCAAAATATCGCTGATCATTGATTTTTTCTCGCCGCCGGAAAGCGTATTGTCGTAGATCAAACCGAGTAATCCCGTATCAGTGGTTCCCGGATTGCCGTTGAGCAGCGACGCAATATTATTCATACCGCTTTCCGCTATGGTCAAAAGACTGTTGGCTTGTGAAACATTCTTTTGAGCGGCTTGAATACCTTTGATATCGGTTCGCAATACTTCGCGAACAATCAATCCGGTTGGATCATCCTGAGCGGTGTTAATCCGTTGACCGGTTTCGAGCCGGCGTGTTGAGTTTGCAATGTCATTACTGAGACGGTTGTAGGACAGAATCGAACGCATTTCAGGAATGTTCGTGCTAAAATAGATAGTCATGGCAGTGATTTATTTGTTTTAAGTGAAAAATGTTGGTTATTATGATTATTTCGAATACAACGAATATAATCATTATTACGAATATCTAACATTTTAGACAAATAAATTACTCCGTCAATTATTACTTTAAGAAAAAATAGAAAAAATAGAAAAAATAGAAGAATTGTTAAAATTAGAAAGGATTTTCCGAAAAAAATTCCTAGTGCTTTGTGAATCTTAAAATTTGGTATAGACAGAAAGGTAATCTTGACCAAACAGGCTTACCTGAAAACACAAAATCGCAAAATTAAAGACTAACAAAGCGTTAGGAAAATTTTTTTGTTTTGTCGAGCATTTAGAAAAACAGTAATATATCAGTGGAATTTTTTTTGAATTGGTTTGCCGACCAACCTTTCGGCGAAAGGTTGGCTACCTTTGGAGTCCATTGGAGTGAAAATCGAAAAATAAATAATTCCACTGAATAATTACGAATAATTACCATTTTAAAAAGAAGTTCGGAGTCTTAAAAACACACAATCTGCCGGATGGGTAGTGTAATTCAAACGGTCTAATTCATATTTTCGCGCGAACATATATCCGAACTCAAAACCAAGCGTAAAACCGGAGGCACAACGCCGTTCATAACCGAGCAATAATTTCAAATCACGATAATCTATGTCGTCGGAGATGTTCTGAACTTCATAACTCCAAGAACCTCCGCCTAATTCAAAGGCGGTGTAAAGCCAATCCGAAGTGTCTTCGCCAGCCGCCGAACCAAACCAACGAACACGTTGTGCAATCCGCATTCGCGGAACAACCAACTCCACACTAATATCTTCATGCGGTGTCCAAATCAACCCCGCCATCGGAAGCCAGTTATAATCGTCTTTTCGATCCAAATAAACCACGCCCAAAATCACCTTCAAACGCGGATTACAATTCCAAACAGCAGCAAGATGAGCCGGAAATCGCATTGCCTTACTCGCCTTCACCCTAAAATCCCCGCTGTACTGCACCGTAATCCCCAAATCAAACGTCCATTTGTCACGAACGACCGGTTTGATCCAACGGAAATCAAAACCGGTTTTGTACAATGTTTTATCTGTTGTATAACCAGCCGTTTTCGGATCAAAAAAAGTTGATTGAAACGACGGTGTTATAATCAACGGCGAATCCGGTGTCGGTAACGGCAACGCAAACATCGCCGAAAGATCAAGTTGTGTCATACCAAGACCTTTATGACCGCCGCTGTTTGGTGCCCAAAGCGTGTTGAAATTCGCTTTCTGGAACATGCCGCTGCGTTTTCCGTTTGGAATTCGGGAAAGATAAAGCTCACCGGTGGTTTTGGGTGTCGAAGGGAATATCGAATCGGATATTTCTTCCTCTTCCAATAAAGCCGGTAACAATGTTCCTGCCGGCAATGTTGTTGTGTTCGGTGATAGTGGTGATGATGTTGTTGATGGTATGGTGAACGGTGTTGCTGGGGGCAAACCTGTGTAAATTTGTTGGCTGGGAATCACATAAGATTCGCCGGTAACCGCATTGGTTCCCAAACCCGGGTACGGATTCATTGTTCCGGACGGCACCGAATCCAACGGAATATACACCGTCTCCGAAAACGTAACCCCGCAACAGAAATAAAACAATATTACTAAAACAATTAAAAAAGGCATTGAAATAATATGAAAAAAATATTTTATTTGTACTATTTCAGCGGAATTTTTTTGAGAGTACAAAACAGACGAAATCACAAAAGATATGAAATTTTTGTTTTGATTCTTTCGCGTAATTCGCACTCTAAAAAAATTGCCGCTGATATATTATTTTTTATTTTATTCCTTAGTTTGTAATTCCATTCCCGTTAAAAAATGAATCCTGTCTTCAAATAGAGAACACTAGGCGGTTCTGCCCATTTATGGTGATGCGAATACAATTCCCGTGCAAAACTGCCGCCAAATTCCACATAACCGCCAACACGTGTTAACGTTTCAAATTCAATTCCGGCTCCGATTCGGATATCGTTGTAATCGGTTTGACCGATTCCGTCGATTGTCCAACTTCCGCCGCCGTAATCACCTTGAATATAACCCCACCATTCCGCATTGCCGCTGTTCCAAAGCCGTTTTGAAATTTTCGGATTCGGGAAAACCAACTTGAGTACCAAATCATCACGCGGATTCCAGATAATACCGCCGGTCGGCATAATTTTATGGCGTACCCGATCCAAATAAATTAGTCCGACAGAGATTTGAACATTCGGTGAAACATTGAAAATCCCTTCAAAACGCCCCTGATAACGGAATGATTCTGACGAAACATGTTTGAAATCCGAAAACAAACCAAGCCGAAACCATGTATTTAGTGAAAAAACTTCGTTGAATTGCGGTTGCATTCCGAAATCGATGAAGGCGCCAAAACCGTTTGGTGATAAATGCGGTGGTCCAACCGGTCCTTCCCACCAAACAAGATTCGCTCCCGGTGCGACATAAAAAAATCCTGTTCCTGAACCGGTGTTCGGAATAAACCGGCATGGAATACCTAATTGCATTCGAATATCGACTTCGTTCATACCGAATGAATTTGACTTATTTCCACTTGGCAAGAATGTGTAATCGAATCGGGTTGCTTCCCGAAACCGTCGCATTGCGGCGTAAGTTTCCGGTACGAACTGTTCGAAGTTCCCCGAATAGATTTCTGATTTACCGGTGTAGCCGGAATTACCGTTGTAGGAGGCGGAATCGAAAAGCGGTGAACCGGAAGCCAAATGAGGTGTTGCGTAAGGATCAAACGGCTGAAGCGATAGCAATGAGCTTGCCGAAACGGTTGGCGGAGTTGTTATAACGGATTGAGATGCTGGAGTTGGTGTAATTGCGGGGGCGATTGGAGTAATTGTTCCGCTTGGCGTGTTTTGTGCAATTAAAACCGGACTGTAATTAGTCGGGTTAAAATTAAGAACAATATCATTTTGTGTGATTCCGTAATTGCTGGAACTCTGATTGACAGAGCCGTAACCAATAGAACCGTAAGAACCGGCTCCGCTGTTGAAAATCTGTGCTCCTCCATACTGTGCCAAACCTGAACGGGTAAGGAACAAAAAGGATAGCACAACAAAAAAAATGAATATTGGATTTTGATTTGGTTTCATTGACTGCTAAACACACATTCGATTCGGAAATGATGTTGCGATTTTGGGTTCGTTTCAATTCAATCTGATTCAACTTGATGCGATTCGAACTTTTGTAATAAGGGAATTACAATATTTTTCAATTTAAGTCAAGATGAATTCTTGCGGATTTCTCGATAAGGGTTCAAGATTAAGAACTAATTCAACTGCCTATTTTGCCGAAACATCCATAGATTGCGCAGATTCATGCAAATGAGAGTCCGCAGATTACGCAAATTTACACTGCTGGGAGTCCGCAGATTACGCCGTGCTTATAAAACCGAAAACTCAAGTACAGTGAGTACACACAAAGTCATTTTTAACAAAAAAATTTGTGAGCTGACACTTCTGTTTTGACTTTTCGTAATCTATCAGTGGAATATTTTTGAATTGGTTTACAGTTGGAAATTAAAAGGCGGGCAACTAACAGGTAGGCAACCTTTGGAGTCCAATGGAGTGAAATAATAATTCCACTGACATATTACATTTTTTTCTGAAATTTTGGATTAACTTTCCTGTATCCATTTTTTGAAAGCATCTTTTGGTTTAGCGTTATGATGAACGACATCCTGAACTGCTTGAATCATGGCGATAGGATTTTTAGCTTGAAAAATATTTCGTCCCATATCCACACCAGCGGCACCTTCATTGATTGCACGGTATGCCATTTCCAACGCATCTTTTTCCGGCAATTTTTTACCGCCGGCAATAACAATGGGAACGGGTACAGAGTTTGTCACTTGTTCGAAATCTTTTTCGCAGTAATAAGTTTTAACCACATGGGCTCCATTTTCGGCACAAACACGGCTTGCCATTGCCAAGTAACGGGCATCGCGTACCAATTCCTTACCGACAGCTGTAACTCCCATAGTTGGAATTCCAAATTTTGTACCGGCATCAACTGTTTTCGTTAAGTTACGAATGGTCAATCCTTCGTGTTTCTGGTCGCCGACGGCAACCATGACGGCGAGCAGTGAAGCGTTCAACCGAACTGCTTCTTCAATATCCATAATACATTCTTCGTTGAGATCGGTTAAAACTGTTGAGCCGGCAGAATAACGCAATGAAATTGGTTTATTGAATGTTGGCGGAACAACACTTCGTAATATCCCGCGTGTACACATAATGCAGTCAGCATACTCAATTAACGGAACGATTGTTAAATCGATTCGTTCCAAACCGGAAGTTGGTCCCATGATGTAACCATGATCGAAAGCCAACATGACTGCTTTTGCAGATTGCCGATTAAAGATTCTTGAAAGCCGATCTTTCATACCCCAATCAAGGTGTGCCAGTCCTTTGAGAAAATAACCTTCTGTTTTCTGTGGCATACCGACACCGAAATTTTTACCTGATTGAACATTATCATTGTCTGCCATAATTTGGGTTCCTTTATTTGGAATTAAAATTCTTTGGTTGCAACAACCTCAAAACAATACAATATCCGCAATAATATAACATAGTTTGTTAATAATGATAGTGGAGAGTAGTTGATAGTTGATAGTGGAGAGTTGAGAGTGTCGCAAGCGGAATTATAACCGAAACGTTTTGAATCCGCTTGCGAACTCTTCCGTCCTGAAAGGACAACACAAACCAGCCCTACCCAACGGGTAGGGTAAAAGTTGCCGTCAATAAGATCGGCAGAATATAGTTGAGAGTGGATAGTTCGCAGGCGGAATAATACCGTTTCGGCAATAATTCTCATCTTGGTAATGATTCCGCAGACCACCCCTTTGGGGTGAAGAAGAAAAAATAATAATTCCGCTGAAATAGTACAAAATTTGATCATTAAATAAACATCACTTGAATGACTGCCTAAAGTATATTATTTCTTGATTTTAATTGTTTCAACTGGAATGTTACCGTCAACAACGGACAAATTTACTTTACCGTTTTTATATTCGACGGTTCCATAACCGGTTGCCGTACTCAAAAACGAACGAAAATCACCGACTTTTGAATCAACAAAAAGTGTTTTTGTTACGGCGTCATACCGAACTCCGGTCAAACCCTGTAACATTCCGTAACTCGACATTGCCCTTGCATACCAATGTCCGCATTCATATTCATTGAACGGGTTTCGCCGGATACCATTGTAACGTTTACGGACAAGCCGAACAATTTCAAGTCCCTTATCGACATGCCCGAACATCATCAAATGGGACGCAACCTGATATTCAATACCAGTCCAAACCTCATCACTGTACACAAACGGTAACATCGGTTTATCGCCGTGAGACCAAGTACAAAGCAACAAACCGCCGTCATTACCCATTGCATAAGTTGGGCGTTGCGGATTGGCGTGTTCTGAGAGGTCTTGCCGCAAATTATATTTGTACACAGACAACAGGTGTTTTTCAACTGTTTCACGCGGCACCCAATCCGTTTCAAGACCACTGCAACGAGCAATCCAAAATCCAAGAACACCGTCCGAAAGACATCCGTTTCCGTACTGATATTTTGCGCCCTGTTCGTTAATAAGTTCCGCAATCTTTCGGTAACCCGCCGATTGATCCAACGGATTGATCGGATTGAAATTATTGTTCAATCCGTCTTTCCAGACTTTTTGCACAAAATATTCGCCGTTAAACAAATCGGTAACAAATCGTTTACTGCCTTTATCAAGCAGTTCCTTATATAATGAAACATCATCATTGAGGAATGTTCCCATTTCCACCGCAGCGGCAAGCGCACCAAGATAAAAACTACCGCAATGACCATCCGGTCCGAAATAGTTAATATCGTACGTATTGTGATGACTTTCTTCGAGCAATCCGGTATGTCGCGGATCCCATTTTTCGATCATATAATCAAGACTTAACCGAACACGGTTCCAATAAATTTTCAACCAATCGTTGTTACCGAAAATTCTCCATTCGCGATAAATTTTCATAACACCGCCGAGTTGACCGTCTGCCGCATCAAACGATGTTCCGCCGGACGAAATCGGTAAATTTGCACGAAAAGCCTGGCGTCCGGTATTGTCTGACGAGGATTCAAAATATTCTGTTTGACGAAGAGAACGTTCCATTGTCGGAAAAAGATGGCACAACGCTTGAGCGTAATTCCAAACGTGAGTACACGAACCATGACAACTTCCGCTGTTATCGCCGCAGCCTTCCCAACACCATAACCGTCCATCATGTTGTCGGAGTACGGTTGGCGATTTGAGAATCGAAAGATTGGCGGCGATAGATTCGATCACTTCCGGCGGCAATGTTGTATCATAAAATGTTTTGGCAAATAATTCGGAACGGGATTTCAGATCAGTGTAATTTTTACGCCAATGTTCCGCAACGGATGTAACGGAATCAAAGTGTACTGTGTACCAAGGTTTATAGGTATCAGGAATTGGTTCATCGGAACAAATGATTAAATCCGGTTGACAATTTTCACCGTGAATACAAGGAGTTGTTTCTTCTTGTTTTTTTTGTTCTAATTTTTCGGGTTTCCAATCGCCGTAATGTCCTGCTTCAAAATCGGCAAGCAACAGAACCCGTTTGGGATCATTGATAATTTCGTTACCGCGATTGATTTTCAACTCGGAAATCGGTTCATCGCTCAATACAAAATGGTCACACAAAAGATGTCCCCAACCGCCGCTTTCTGAATCAATAATTTTAATAACTGCTTTTTTCTTTTGCCAATCAGCGGTATTCCAAGAAATCCATTGAAGCTGTTCTGTATTATCTCCCGAAGCGGTACGAACCGGTTTACCGTCAACAAAAAGCGAAACACTACAACCTTGTCCGCCGCCAACAAGAAGATGCAAAAATTGTTTATCGAGCGAAAATTCCGGTGAAACGAGAATTCCTTGCGGAGTGTCGCCGCTTGGATCATACGTATTTACCAAACCGCGACCAATAAAACCGCTAACCGGATGCTGATTCCGAGCAGTTCCTTGTGACGGTTTAGCGTCAAAGACGTTGCCCGAAACAGAAACATTCCGATGTCCGGCGGTGAGTGCCGGTTCATTCCAATACCATGCAGTTAAAAGCCGGATTGTTTTTGTTGCGTTGGGGGAAAGTTCAAACGGAACGGCAAGCGTTGCTCCGGGCGCATTGCCGGAAGTAATCGGCGGATTGCCGATCATCCGACCATTTGTAACGTTATCCCAAGCGACGGTAAAAGAATCAAACCAACCGCCGCGAAACCAACAGTGATCAACAACCACCTCTTTTTCATTGTCGGCAAACACGGCAAAAGCTCCGTGTTTTTCTTTATTTTCACCGGTTTGATCATACAACACAAACCCGCCGTTAATAGAACCGATGGAGCCGTTACCGTTAATGAAATGGCGGCTGTTGAACGAAAAAATACAGCGCAACGTTTTTTGAGTTGGATTGGTGAACGAATATTCCAATGCTCCGACGGGCAAACCGGAAGCATCGGCATCCGGCGGAGTGAATGGGCTCCAACCGTTAATTGTTGCGGTAAGTGGTACGGCGGCGTCATTCAATTCGATGGACGCAAATGGAAAACGGCATTGAAATGAACAGTTACGAAAACGGGGAAATCCGTAAGTTGTTCCGCCGGAGCCGAGACCGGAACCGGAGCTTCCGAAAAATTTCCAATCCGGTATTGTTCCTTCGACAACCCGCGCAACATTTTTTTCCGGTGTTTCACCAAGAACACAGATTGCAGCGTAACAACTCGGTTCATTGAAAAATTCGATGTGATTTTTGACGGAGAGGTGCGAAATGGCTCCGGTTCCTTCGAGACAATACATTCCGGTTCCGAAACCGCCAATAGGAAACGCAATTCGGTTCAGATTCTCTCCGGTATATTGCGTAAACTTTTCCTGTGCCGCAACAAAACCTGCCGATAACAAAACGATAATCAATACAATGTTTTTCATGATAACAATTCCTTTTACTGATTTTTTGTTGATGTTTTAATTCTGTGAAATTAGAAAAACCATAACAATTTTAACAGATTTAATGCCCAATATAAAGATAAGGGTTTATTTTAATAACCTTTCACCGATTATTGGTTATTGTTACAGTGGTTAATCCTCTTACCTCTGCGGGGTTAATAGACAAAAATATTTTACGGTGTGTCTTTATAAAAATTACTTTCATAATCATTCCGTATCATTCCGTTAAATTTTTCCAAGATGTTTGGTTTATTTTTTATCAACCTCATTTTCACCTAATTTTCCGAACAAAACAACCTCAGCAGCAATAAATTTCCCCTCAAACATAATCTCATTACCTCATTGTTTATTCGTTTTCTTATTCATTTAATGAGGTTGTTTTTTAGTGAATAGTGAATAGTTCGCAAGCGGAATTACCGCCAAAACGGTGGTACTCCGCATTGCGACACTATTCACTATTCACTCATAACTATTAACTATTTATAATCTTAATGCCCTTGAATCATTACGAAACAATGAACACGGACAACAAAAAACTAAATCACCTGAATCTTCAAACAAAATAAACAACACAAAATGGGAATCCTCCCAACTTCCGTCAATTGACTGGTAATACAGGGAACGATATAATCATTGCCTGTTTGTCCGACCGAGCAAGTAATACTTCAGAAGGAAAATTTCTGGAGTTGGTTTGTTCCCATCTTAAAAACACTCCCCTAATGTCGTTCTAATGAAAACCCTTTTATCTGGTAATGAAGCGATTGCACGAGGTGCTTACGAAGCCGGTGTAACACTTGCCGCCGGTTACCCCGGTACACCATCCACCGAAATTCTTGAAAATATTGCCGCAAAATATAAAGAAATTATTTACGCGGAATGGTCTCCGAATGAAAAAGTTGCTTTTGAAGTTGCAGCCGGTGCATCGCTCACCGGCGCACGAGTCATTACAACAATGAAACATGTCGGGCTGAATGTTGCGGCAGACCCGTTGATGACACTGAGTTATCTCGGAGTTGTCGGCGGATTTGTTGCTGTTGTTGCCGACGATCCTGGAATGCACTCCTCGCAAAATGAACAGGACACTCGACATTTTGCTCGTTTTGCCAAGATTCCGATTTTTGATCCTTCCGATTCCGAAGAAGCCAAAGAGTTTATGAAACTTGCGATTCAAATGTCGGAAGACTATTGCACTCCGGTGATTTTACGGAGCACTACACGAGTCTCTCACTCGCGAAGTGTGGTCGAAGAACAACCACGCCAAGAATCAGGAAAACCAATCAATTTTGAAAAAAATCCGCCGCGATTTGTACCAATTCCGCTTTGGGCACGGCAAATGCGGGTTCGAGTGGAAGAACGAATCCAAAAATTGCAAGCCGCAGGAACAAATTCACCAGCAAACAAAATCATTCGGCAAAATAAAGAACTTGGGATTATCACCACAGGAATTGCCTATCAATATGTCCGCGAAGTTTTTCCCAATGCTTCCGTACTGAAACTTGGTTTGCCGTTTCCGTTTCCCGATGAACTGATTAAAACTTTTGCTGCAAGTGTGGAACGGCTTGTTGTCATCGAAGAGCTCGAAGATTTTCTGGAAGAACATATTAAATCACTTGGTCTTTCCTGTATCGGCAAATCCGTTATTCCGAAAATTGGGGAACTTTCGCCTGATGTTTTAATAGAGCGGAAAAACTTAATCGAAGGTAATGAGACGGTTACACATCGACCGGAAACCAAAAATACAGCACCGGAATTACCCGGACGTCCGCCGGTTCTTTGTCCGGGTTGTCCGCATCGCGGAATTTTCTATGCGTTGGGGCGGCTTGACGTTATAGTAACCGGCGATATTGGTTGTTACAGTCTTGGTGTTTTCCCGCCGCTCTCACGATTAGACACCATTCTTTGTATGGGCGGCGGTGTTTCACTCGCTCATGGTATGGACAAGGCAGGGAATCCGAAAAAAATTGTCGGTATGGTTGGCGATTCGACATTCTTTCACTCCGGTATTACCGGTTTGCTCGATATTGCATACAACAAAGGGCATTCGACTATTATTGTTGTTGATAACCGTATTACCGCAATGACAGGGCATCAGGATAACCCCGGTTCCGGTAAAACGTTAATGGGGGAATCAACAAACGAAGCATCCATAGAAGAAATTGGCAATGCCTGTGGTATTAAAAATGTACGAACCGTCAATCCTCGTGATTTTAAAACAGTCATAGCGGTTCTTAACGAAGCAACAGAATCACCGGAAGCGTGGTTAATTGTCTCGAAAGCTCCTTGCCCGCTCCATTTACGCCAATCATTGGGAAAACCGCTTCGGGTTGTCGAAGAACAATGCCGTCAATGCAATGCCTGTTTGAAACTTGGATGCCCTGGTTTGGAAAAGGTAGGCAATCGGATTCGTATCAATGAATATTTGTGTGCCGGTTGCGATTTATGTAAAAATGTTTGCCCTGCAAAAGCGATTTGTTGAACCCAATATCGATAAAGTTATTTCCTTTTTGAGAGACAAATATTGCCAATTATGCAGATTTCAGAAAAAAACGGTGTTTATCTGCGAAAATCGGCGGACAAAAAAATCTGAATAACTACAGATATTCACGGTATGAGGAATACAATCAATCGCTTGGGACCATGAACTCCAAGAATCAATATTTTTTCAATATCAGCAGTTCGACTTGGTCCCGTAACAATTACAAATTCACCGTTGATTGCCGTTTCGAGTTTAGGTTTCATCTCCCCCCAAACAGCAGGCAAATTTTCCCGAAACATTGACTTTTCAGCAACAACTATTGAAATCGGCATTAAATATGTTGTTAATCGATCAAATGCCGTTGGCGCAGAAAAAAGACAACTCCCTGTATCGGCAAGCAAATATTCCGGCGAAACAAGTCCGGCATCCAATTTCTCCAACTCTTCAGGAAGATTATCCGCAAAACCCGATGTTGAAAAAACAAAATTCCTGTTCTGTTGTGTGTTCTTTTGCGGTGTGCCTGATTGCAGTGTGTTCAATTGTTCTGCGATTTTACGACTCAACGGATGATCAAACACCGCAAGTTGAGTCGCATTGATTGCACTCAATAATTCATCAACCTGCTCAACCGCATGAGAAAAATCATTGCACAAAACGAGTTCGCCCTTAACCGCTTCGAGATTTTTTTGAAAATGTTCGGTCATTTCGGTTGTTGAGGAATTGCTGTGAACATCCCAAACTTTGGGTATTGCCGGAATTGTTGAAGGTATTTTTTTCCGATCTTCAAGAGCAGTACGGATTCGGGTTAGAATAGATTGTTGGGTTGCCATAATCGTGTGTTTACGGTAAACGTAAAACAATTTATTTTTTTTGTAATATACTTTACACGGTAAAAAATGACCACTTATTTTGTCACGTGATCACCAAAGTTAAAAGTCATTTGCCCAGCTCATAGCCGCAAAACATCATTTTTATTTATTTCGTTTGAGTTTGGCAATTTTCGCAAGAAGTTTTTCATGCTCTTCACGTTCTTGAACGAGTTTTTCATGTTCCTGAACGAGTTTTTCATGTTCTTGAATGAGTTCTTCACGTTCTTTTTCACGTTCTTCAAGTTCTTTTTCAAGTTTTTCACGTTCTTTTTCAAGTTCTTCACGTTCTTTTTCAAGTTCTTGAACGAGTTTTTCAAGTTCTTCTCTTCCTTCTTCACTTCCTTCTTTTTTTGAGGAGGCAACCGCGTTCCGCTCATGATTACGCAGATATAACACATAATCATAGGCTTTTTTGTCTTCAGGTGAGAGATTACTTGTGTTGAGAACATTACGTGCTTTATCTAAACCTTGAGCTTTAAATTCATCTTTAATTTCATTATGTTTCAAATAATAAATCCACTCATCAAGCCGATCTTGGGTATGATCGTTGAAATTATTGACTTTCAAAATGTAATATTCGGGATCAAGATCTTCCGCAAATTCTTTGCCGAATAGTTTATGTTGCGCGGGTGCAAGATGGAGTTCGTCATGTTTGTGCAGACCGGTAAAACGGGTTTTGCCGTGATAGATATAATCACTACCTTGTCCCAGATCGAAGTGGACGATATTGATCGAATAAACCTTCTTCACGTTTACATAATTATCACCTGGAACCCTATATTCGGTGACGGTTTTGCTTGTTCCGAACAACGTTTGATGTAAATAGTCGAATTCTGTAGTGAACTGTAATTCGATTAATATAATTTCATCGGTTTTGTTTTCGGCGAAGATATCGACTTTATTGGATTTATTGGTTGGGTGTTCTTTGTTGCTCTCACTTTCACCGATATTCTTTACGAAGATATTTGTTTTGAGCAATTCGCTTAAAAAACCTTCCAACACGTCATAATTAACTTTGTTGCGCAACAATTTTTTTAACGCATAGTCGAATGAAATGAAAACACATTTTGGGGATTGGGGCGTCATCATGATTTTTTTCCTTATTTTATTGATATTTTAATTCACCTTTTTGGATAGTATATCAGGGTTCATTAGCGGATAGCGAACTGTTGGTAGATTTTTCAGACGACGTAACTATTTTTACAATTATCCCTGTCAAACACTTATCCGTCAAGCCCATCCTTCCGCAAGCGTATTACAGCCCAAACGGTAATCATTCCGCTTCTACTTTCCGTTTTCAACTCTCTACTAAAACAGATTTTGCATTATGAAGTAATTGTTCGATTGTTTTAGTATCTTTTTTTTGTAGTGCGATCATTAGTTTTTGAAGTTGTGAATTGAAGCGGTGAAGAGCGTTTAGGAGCGGATCGCTGTTATCCACGAGAATATCGCGCCAAATTTCCGGTGAACCTGCTGCCAGCCGTGTCATTCCGGCAAAACCGGTTCCGGTAAATGGTCGTTCGTCTTCCTGTACTGTTTGCGTTAAAATGACCGAAAGCACATGAGGGAGATGTGAAGTGACCGCGAGAATCTCATCATGTTTTGCGGCGTCTATTTCGATAACATGCGACCCTAGCGTTTCCCAAAACCGGCGTAACAGAGTTATGTTATCGGCGGGATGATATTTTGTTGGAGTTAAGACGGTGAGTCGATTTTGAAACAGTTCGGCATCGGCGGCGTCGGGACCATTTCGTTCACTTCCGGCAATTGGGTGAGAACCGATAAACCGTAAATCGGAGATTTCTTGAACTTGTTTTGTTTTCGTACTTCCGACATCAGTGAGAAGCAAGTGCTCCGAATAACCAAAATGTTGAATTGCGGCAAGAATATTTCGGGTAATATCGGCAACCGGTGTACACACCACAACAAGTATTTGATCATGAAGAGTTGGCGGCGGAACCGCTTCGAGCAACAAATAGGACTGGTCAATAATTCCGTTACGAAGTGCAATATCTAATGTTTTTTGTGTTCGTCCGACACCGACAACTGTTTGAGCCAGACCGTATTTTTTGGCGGCTAAACCGATAGAACCTCCAAGCAAACCGACTCCAATAATAACTAGCCGTGAAAACATCAGTAAAAAGTAGTTGACAGTGGAGAGTTGACAGTGGAGAGTTGATAGCGGAGAGTGGAGAGTTGAGAGTGCCGCAAGCGGAAATATTATCGTTTTGGTATTACTCCGCGTGCGAACTCTCCGCTCTCCACTATCAACTATCAACTACTAAAACAGTTTTTGGTAACCGATAGTGGCGGATTGACCGTTGGAAGATTTGGAATATTCGCCGTTGTATTGAAAGAAGAGGACGCTTGTTTTGAGGCAATCGAGCGGAATTTGTGTTCCTAGATTGAGGTTGAGGAAACTTCGTCCCAAGTTATTACCTTGCACTTCGAAGGGAACGCCGCCGGCATAAACGAATTGGTGTGTACTGACGGGAGCTTGGTCGCCGCCTAACAGATAGGAGTACGATAAAGCGGCGTTGAGGTTCCATTTGCCGTAGGTGAAATCAGCACGAACTCCGGCGCGGGCGAATAGTTGAGTCCACTTGGAACGCTTATACTGAAGAATAATTTGTTCGTATTCACCGTTTTCGGTTGCGCTATTTTGGTTGACGACCATAAGATCGAGAGCGGCGAGAGGTCTCAGGACGAGGAGGTTACGGTAATAAAAGGGGCGTGCCATCTGAACACTTCCTGACCATGAAGTTCCGGTGTATTTGGAGTTGAGATCGCCGTTGACTTTGGGAACCGGAACATTACGGCTCAACTGATATTGTTGTGCGCCGAGTCCGCCCCAGAGTTTGAGTTCATATTTTTCGTACAGACGGGTGTGGAAGTGTGCACCGAGCAGGTAATCGTCGGCGACAATTCGGGAAGTAGTTTGGTTTAATGTCGGCTGTGAGTAACCGAAGATCACTCCGAAGGCGGATTTACTGACGGCACCGAAGTACGGTGTTTTCATGAGTACACGGTCATATCCGGCAAGGAAGGAAACGCGGTCTGTTGTGGTGGAGGCGACATTGCCGTCGTCACCGGAATGAAAATAATCGTAATAGGTATTGATCCAGAGATCATTCTTGGCGGTTTTGGGGTTAGCGACATTTTGAGTACCGAAATAGACATGATTTCCTGATTGACTCCAGTTGATGCGTTCAAAACCGTAACGCCATTGATTTCGGAGCGGGAGATAAAAGGAGGATGCTTTTGCTTCTCCGGCGAGTTGGTGCAATGTCTTCCGCAATTCGGTATCATCCATGAGCCAGACCCAATCGAGAATATGTAACCAGCTATAATTATTGTTTGCGTTATAGATGGAATCGAGGGCATGACCGACACTTTTGGAGTTGGAATCATTTCCGGCGGTGTTGAACGGTGATTGATGCCGCTCCATCCGCAGATGGTCACCGATATACTGACCGTTATTCTGAACTTCGAGACGGACATTTTCAAACCATCGCGACGGTTCCACGTGCACACGGTTTTCGGCGAATTGTTGAACAATACTATTGGGATCGGTTTCAAGAAAATTCACATCAATATTTTCGGAATAGTAACCGGCTTGCGGACGGAAATAAATATCGCCGTCAAGAGTTATTTTACCGTTGGCGGTGATCACATCACGTCCGTTATTGGACAAATAACCGTTGCTGTGTGTTTCTTTAATTGTTTCATTGAGCGGGTCTTTTGCCGGAGCAGCGGGTGTTGGGACAATGGGATGATTGGCATAATCGGATTTGGCGTTGATATCGCCGTGAGCGTCAAAATCGATGTAGGTTTTGACGGAATCATCTAGGGTAAGTGTGGCATTGGTAAAATCGAGTCGTCCGAATGTTTTATCAAACGGGTCGGTGTACACGTATTCGTAATAACCGTAACCCGGCGTAATAACGGATTCGGTGGTGAACGAATTACGTTGCATTTTAATTGCTAAAGTTCCTTCGAGCAGAGAGCCGTTTTGAAAGGTCAGTGAATTATTTCCGGTTACAGAACCGTCGATCATTCCGGTATGACTATTATTGTTGTACCAATTTTTAAGCGCACCGGAAATCAGGGAGTGATCGATAATACTTTCACCGCTTCCGAGTGTCAATTTTGGGGTGTAACCGGAAGATTTACCGGTTTCGGTGGCGTATTCATCGAACACGAGATGAGCGCCTTCGATGATATTCATAACACCTTTACCGTTTGATTTTAGTTGTGATGTTTGATATTGATCGAGATCATCACGTCCGAAGAGGTAAACGGTGGTGGTATTATTGAGCGGGTTTTGTTCGTTTGTTTTGAAGACGGAGCGATAGGTTGCGTCGTAAACACCTTCTTTTGTAACGGCTTGTTTTTTAATATTGACCGGAATTTCGGAGTTAAAACCTGTTCCGGTTACGTTAAGCGTTCCGTTTCCGGTATTGGCGATACCGACACCGATAGAACCGGTTGAAACATCGGCACCGTCATTGATATTGACCACACCTTTTCCTTCGTAACCGATATAAAAAGAACCGGCGGCATACCAGGTTGTTTCTTTGCCGGAAATCAAGACATTGCTTTGTTCTGTTGCATTTCTTGCTCCGACGATAGTTTCGGCGTTGTGAACCCAGTTACCGTTTGTAACATTGAGGTCTGCGACACCGTCACCGCCGATAATAATTGTTCCTTCGTGAGTTTGGGCGAGGTCATCGAGTTCTTTCGGTAAGGGAGATTCAGTGATGAATGTTGGAGTTGCGGCGGTGGCGTTCCAACCGGAGCCGGCTGTGGTGAAATCAACAACAACATGATCACCGTTATCTTTACCCAATATATCGAGATTACTTGAGATATAAGTTCCATCGTAGGTGAGATGGATATTATCAAAGATTTTCAGTCCGCCGTTGAATCCGGCGGTGCTGCCGATAATGGTGATGTTGGTCTTTTGATCATGTGTCGGTGTGGTATGAAATTCAAAGTTACCTGTTCCGGTCAGGTTGAAGTTATTGAGTCTAAACACAACATTGTCACCGGCATGGATAATGAATTTTTTATTCTTATCGATGAGAATATCTTTTTCGAGGTCAAGGACTTTATAGGTTTCGGCGGAGTTGAGGACGGTGAAGAGTTCATTTTCATCGTCGATGGGATATTGTGCGGCGTTTGACGTGAAAGGAGCGCAGAGGGAGACAACGAATACTGCGGTCATTCCGATAATTTTTTTATAACTAAAAAAAGATTGAAGTTTCAACATGGACATAATCCTCTTTTTTATAACGAATGGGATGGGTTAATGATTAAAATGTTTGTAATTTAATAGTGGAATTATTGTTTTTCCCATTAGCCCCGATAGGGGCGTCAGGATTATAACCCGCCCCAACGGGGTGGGTAAAATTCCTCTCCAACTCAACGCCCTGAAAGGGCAACGGGAATAGTTGAGAGTTGATAGTGGAGAGTGGATAGTTCGCAAGCGGAGTAATACCATTTCGGCAGTAATTCCGCTTGCGCAACTATTAACTATTCACTATCCACTATTAACTAATTCAGGGCTGCTTATTGTTGTTATCTACAAAAATTCCGCTGATATATTACAAATTTCATGTTTTTTGTGTATTTCGTGTTTTGTTGTGTATTTCGTGTTCTAAAAATATTCTACTGAACAATTACATTCTGTTAATTCTGTCAAGCCTGCGAATCTATCAACAATCTGGTCAACAAGATTTTTGT
>JAITBS010000454.1 GCA_031283515.1 Planctomycetaceae bacterium | reverse complement strand
CATTTAAATTTATTAAAGTAAAAATTAGCGATTTAAATCAAAATTTAATTTTTTAAAAATATTCTCTCGGTGAACTCTGTGTCCTCTGTGGTTAATAAAAAAACGAGTTTTTAGAAGTTCCCTCTTGTTGTAATATTGATGATGTTTTCTATTTTACAACACGAAACACACAAAATAGCATGAAAAATACGAAATTTTTGTTTTGACTTTTTTCGTGTTATTTTGTGTTTTTTTGTGTGGTTCGTGTTATAAAAAATTCCACTGAATGATGATGAATGTAATTTTTATAAAGACACACCGGAGATATAAAACATTTTAGGAACTTCTTGTAAAATTCCATAAAAAATGTTAGGATACTTTTTTGTTGTCTATTGTAAAATAAGTATTACAAAAACAACAAAATAAAAAATGTAATTATTCAGTAGAATTGGTATTTTTCAGGGAGTAGGAAAAATAGGTTGATGAGATTTTATGTATTCGATTAAACTCTTTGTAATAACAATATTCTGTTGCGTGTTTGTGTTTATTTTACCGCTTTTTGCGGAATCACCGCCTGAAATCAGTTCGGTTCGGGTGGGGATTGAAGGTTTTTACAAAAACGGTCTTTGGACACCGATTGTAGTTGAGTGGGCGGGTTTAGAAAATCAATCGTTTCGTATTTCGATTTCCTGTTCGGATTCTGACGGCACTCCTATTACCTACCAATACGGCAGTCCAGTTCACACAACAAAAAAACGAATATTGGTTTACGCCAAGTTGGGACGGAAAACAGGAACATTGACCGTTAAAATAACAACTCAGAACGGTATTTCTGTACAAAAGCAACTTCGTCCTTTCGGTGATCCGGTGAAACAGAAAGCAACGGATTCTCCGCAGAATCAATCACAAAATCAATCACAGAATCAATCACAGAATCAATTACAAGACCTGTTTTGTGAACCGGTTTTGAATGAGCGTCCGATTTATTTGATTGTCGGCAATGAAGACATTGGTTTACAAGGAGCGGTTGCGGAATTATCACTTCGGGAAGATCGGCGTCCGATTCTTGTTAAAATCAATTCGTTTGCGGAATTACCGGAACAATGGTTTGGTTTTGAAGCGATAGAGATGGTTGTTCTCACGACAACGGAGCCGCAACAATTTGAAAATCTGACCTCGGACAGTCCGCAAATTAAAGCACTTGACGATTGGGTTCGTCTTGGCGGTAAACTTTTTTTCTGTGCCGGTCGTCATTCGGAAATCTTGTTACGACAACCGGACAGTGCGTTGCGGACATTTTTACCCGGCAAGTTTTCTGAAATGACCGAACTTCGGCAGGGAACGCCGTTAGAACTTTTTGTTGGCAGTAAGCGGTCGATTTTTATGAATGGAACAGATGCGGCACCTTTTATGAAAATGCCGCATTTTACAGAACCGCAAGGTATTACTTTTGTCCGTGACGGTGATTTACCGTTGCTACTTCGTTGTGCTCATGGTTTTGGGACGATTATTTATTTTGGCGGTGATTTAAGTGGTAAACCGCTTGATACGTGGCGAGATCGAGTTGTGTTGGTGCGTCATATTTTGCAGTGGAATGTCGAAAAACAACCGCGAACTTACACTTCTGATTCTATTTCAGGGGCGATGATTCAACTTGGTTACAACGATATATCGGGACAGGTTCGGAGTGCGCTTGACCGGTTTGACGATGTTTATATCATTCCGTTTTCGGTAATTCTAATTATTTTAACAGTTTATTGGATTACTGTTGGTTTATTTGACTGGTTTCTCGTACATAAAATTCTGAAGCGTCCGGTGAGTACATGGATTACATTTCCGTTTTGGATTATTCTTTTCAGTGTGATCATGTATTATCTTGCGGTTCCGGGACGACCGGACAAGGCGATTCTCAATGAACTTGATCTTATTGATGTTGACGGTAAGACGGGAGATTTCCGTTACAGTAGTTGGGGACATCTTTACAGTTCGGGTGATGCTCGGTTTTCGCTCTCTCTGGACACACAACCCTTTTTGTTGCCGGATGCTTTTTCTTCGGCGGATACTTCGGATTCGGCAACTGCTGTTCGGTGTTTAACACTATTTTCGTGGAATGGTTTACCTGGGGTTGGTCTTGGCGGTATGGCACCCCAAACGGTAAGTCCGACTGTTTGGCAGACCAGTTCCACTCAGGAATTTGACAACGAATTTTCGCCTTATTTTTCTTATTCGTTACGAAGTATTACGGATGTTCCGGTTCCGGTTCGTTCGACGAAAAGTTTTTTCGGACAAAGTTGGTTGGAGTCGCGCCGTGATTCTTTGTATTCAGCCGGTTTTGTTTCTGCCCAATCCAGGTCTCAATTAACAGACGAGGAGGGAATTCCGGTTGGTATTTTTGAATGGTCGAGTTTATTTCCGTCGTTGGAGCATTGTATTTTGGTGTATGGTCGTTGGGTTCAGGAGATTGGAACGGTTGAGTCGGGTCAAAAAATCACTATCGGAAAAACGACTCCGCGGCGGGAACTCCGTGATGTACTTCTTACCAAAGAAGTTTCCGACGATGCAACACTTCGACGTTTGGCGATGTACAATCCGCAATCGACAGATTTGGATTACATTATTCGGGTTTTGTCGTTACACGGAGTTCTTGGCGGTTACGAATCGACTGGACTTTACAATATGTTCCAAAAATCGTTGGACATGAGCGAGTTGCTTTCAGTTGATCGTGCGATATTGATTGGAACGGTTCGGGAGCCATTACCGGAACAACTTGGTTCGACGATTACCGGTAACAACATCGAAAACCGCCGCAAAATCATTTTCCGTCAATCATTACCGATCACTCTAACTGCATTATCGCCGCGATTAAAATTGGAACAAAAAATTATCAAAGACGACCTGTTAGCTCCACCGTTAGATCCGGCAAAAGCCAAAGGAGGTCACGGCGAATATCAATATCAGAAAAATAACGAGTAACTATTCATAAAATATACAGAACCGGAGATAAGGAGTTGTGCCAAAATAAACGATAACAAATTAAAAAAAAATTGACCTCAAACCCGCAACCTTACTCGGAAATTGGAACTACTCAATCAAATCAAAAAATAAGTAAGGTTATTGACGCATGATTCCTAAGGTCAACCTACAAAAAAAAGAATACGCCCAACACATTCGTTTAACAAAAAAAGAACTACAACAACATGCAAAACCAGCATCTCATGAAACAGAAAAAAATAAAACAAGAAAACTGGACAACTCAAATTGGTGTTATTATGGCAGTGACGGGTAGTGCCATTGGATTGGGTAATTTTTTACGCTTCCCCGGTCAA
>JAITBS010000406.1 GCA_031283515.1 Planctomycetaceae bacterium | reverse complement strand
ATCGACCTGCGGACTCGTACAACGAACATTCCTCTGTCTGAAAGACAGAATTTTAATCATCGAAGGTATGATTCTGATCGTTTAGTTTCGT
Organism: Planctomycetaceae bacterium; assembly: GCA_031283515.1. Lineage (GTDB taxonomy): Bacteria > Planctomycetota > Planctomycetia > Pirellulales > Thermoguttaceae > WRKP01. The sequence goes on along the minus strand of JAITBS010000406.1, from coordinate 16,770 downwards.
CTTTCAGACGATGTTGAGGAGAGATGTTGACCGTAGGTCGCGCTTCGCTTGACCTACGGTTATGAAAATACCACCCATTTCGGGGTGAAGAATCAAAAATAAGTAATCTATCAGTAGAATATTCGTTTTTTTCAAAAAGGTAGGCAATGTTTCGCCGAAACATTTTAAACAATACGGCGATAGCCGACTTGCCCCTGTTTATGGACGGAAATGGGAAAACCGGCTCAACCGTTGCGACCGTGGGTTCGCAACCTTTCGGCGAAAGGTCGCCTACCTTGTAATTTCCAACTGGAAACAATTTGACGAAAATTCCACTGATATATTACCGAATGTTTACTACCATTTAACGAATTATTATTGTTCCGGTTTTACCGATTGAATCAAATCAGGAACATCGTATTCAAGTAATGCTCCGTGTACAAGATTTGTAATCGGATAGAACGAACAACCAGCCTGAACAACATCATACCATGATCGAACCGGTTTATTAAGTTTTACACCGGAAAAAAGTGACGGTTCCAACATGGCGGCGTGTAACGCAATCAGTCCAACCGTTTCACCGGATGTAACGATTTCAGTTTTTTGTTCGGAATTATTTTCCGATAACCAACGTGCGACAACCAATAAATCTTCCGTTCGCATTCCGACGTAGGATTTACCAAGTAAATATGCCATATAATAATCGGTTCCGTCAGTTCCAAACCATTGATGAGCAAAATACTGCGAACATACTGCCTGCGTTTCACCAAGACCGCGAAGATCAACTGCAATAACTGTTTTACCGTTACAGAGCAACGTTTCAATTTGCGGTAAGTCTGCCGTTTTACTTTTTTCGTGCAGAAAGATCGCCGTTTCCTTCGATTCGGTTTTCGGCGTAAATTTCAACACCGGAAGAAGAATCTTACCGTTTTCAGTTTTCATCACAAAGCGTTCAATATTGGCGGCGGTTTCTTTTAATGTTTCGGGAATATTTGTGTTCCCCTTATTTTCGACAGACACCGCCGGAATTTCACCAAGCGGACGAACTCCGGTAATATTCCGAATTGTTGTAATCAATTCATTACGGTTACGGTTTTCGTTCTTTGCTTTTCGAACAGTAAGTAATTCCTCGTTGTAATCGCGGTTCAGATCAAATGTTGATTTGGCTCCGTCGATTTTCATAACTTCACCATTGGCAGTTGCAATAAGCTCATTGGGTTTACATATTGGCATGTCTTTTGTTTCAACAATTTGTTCATCGCGGCCGGCAAGCCAGCGGAGCATCCAACGTACCGAACCTTCACGCAAATTCTGATGCCAACCGTGTTCGTTATCGTGTTCGATAATGGACATTTTTTCCGCAAAACCGAAACGGTCAAAAATTCGTTTGGCATTTCGTACGGTTTTCCATGCGTCTTCTACCGGAAAGAAATCTTTTGTTGCGGTTTCGAGCAGTGTTGGTTTGGGCGCACGCATGATACAATAATCAACATGATCCATTCCGAATGTGAGTTGACCGAAAATATTTTGTTCGGCGTCTTGTGGTCTGATTTTTGGAATCATGGAATCGTACAAACCGCAAAGATAACAACTCGGAGCCGCAACCGCAACACGTTCATCTAATGCCATAATGTATGAAGTTTGTGTTCCGCCGCCGCTATTTCCCGTAACACCGATTTTATCCGGTATAACATCGGGACGACTTTGGAGATAATCAATTGCCCGAACCATGTCCCAATATTCAAAGGTTGCGGTGTTACGACCAAGCAGAATACTTCCCGCTCCGATCATATTGTGATCGGCAACACCCTTTCCTTTCTCGTTCAAAAACTGTGAACGTTCACCTTGAGCAATGGGATCAATAGACATGACCAATAATCCGTTTGACGCCGCAAGAGCCGGAACTTTCTGATAAATTTCGTACGCTTTTGCAAGATTGGAATGACCGCTCACAACCAAAACAGCAGGATAAGGCGGTTTGAAACGTGTTGCATCCGGCAGAAAAACAGCAGCGGAAACATAAAAATTCGGAATACTTTCAAAAACAAGCATTTCAATACGATAAGCGTTTTGACCGGCAGTTCCTTTTTCAAAAGTTTTTGTAACTTGCGGATTCAACGGTGAATTTCGATCCCATGTTTTACCGAGTTGACGTAAGAAAAATTCTTTTTGTTCCGCCTGATATTTTTTAATATCGTCCACCGTTTTGAGTTTATCGTAACGTTGTTGCCAAACGTTTTTTGCGTTGGCGATTTCACCGGAAAGAAATGTTTTCATCATTTCCTTCGGCTTGATATTGGCGGGAAGAACATCACCGTTAAACGGTTGTTCCGTATTTTGTGCCAAAGTATTCGAAAGAAAAAATACAGTAAACAAAACAAAAATAATCATTCGTTGCATTGTACTAAAATTGGGTTAATGTTGGGTTAATTAGTTAAGATGTTCGTAATTATTCGTATTAAACTTACAAAAAGTAGGCGATATTCCAGCGAAACATCGCCCGCTCTTTAAGTTTCATTATAATTAAAACATCTGAAAAAACAAGATGATCATTTATTGATTATCTTGTTTTTGTGAATATTTACGTTGAATTTCTCTCAAGGCAATGTAACCGCCACACCATCATCAACACGGGAAACCGCTTTCAAAATATCCTGTGGAACTGTTACTGAAATTCCGCGAACAGAACCATCACCAAGTACGAAATTACAAATACCGGAATGCCAACTGCCAAAAGCGTAATTATGGGTGTTTAGGGCATCACCTGTTGAAGGAGGATTGAAATCGGTTGCTCTGGAAATCAATCGGGCATTGGTTGCATTCGTTTGATAAGACATCATTGCACGTAAACTGGTGAATCCCGCACGTTCCCAAGCAACTAAGTATGAACAATCGACATTTTCTGGTCGAATTGTTGTTGCAGTAGTTCCGTGACATTGTCCGATGCGGTCAGTCGGAATATGCCGTTCTCCGAACAATAATTGATTACTCGTTCCGTCTTGAATCCATGCAAATGTATCACGCGCTTGCCATGCTTTCGGGTCATTTGATACTAGAAGAGCAGCACGAAACGGACCTCGATGTGCATTAAGAAAAGAGGAGTTGTTTGCCCAATATTTTTGTGTACTGTTAGTACCGTCAACGGTATGGATAACCCCGGCATAATCTGTAACAGGTCCATATTGAGTAATTTGACCATCTCCTTGACCGTAATTGTTGTTTGTGTAATTGGATGCACTGAGCAAAACACCGGAACTACGGCGTGTCGGACAACGAATAATTGGAACAGAGCCGAAACCGTTTCGTTGTTCTTTAGACAGAGTGGTGGCAAACCAATTGTTGTCAAGTTGTGTATCGAAACCATAACTCACGATAATATCGTAGAGTGATTGTTGTTCGATAAACGGATAGAGCAACGGCAAAATTCCCGCTCCACGAAATACAAGGTTGTTACTTGCATTTTCTGTAGCACCAATTGCTGCCGGCGGCAATCCGTCTCTGGTGTCGTGGAAATTGTGAACACCAATTCCGATTTGTTTGAGGTGGTTGATGCATTGTGAACGCCTTGCGGCTTCGCGTGCCATCTGAACTGCGGGAAGTAGAAGAGCAATTAACACGCCGATAATCGCAATCACTACAAGTAATTCTACCAATGTGAATCCTCTAAATAAAGTAACTTTCATGGTTTTTTCTCCTTAAAGAAAAAGGGGTTAAATTTTGCAAATTACATAACACATAATCTGCATTTGTTATAAAGCGGGAAAAACGCAACGCCGAGAAACGGCAACAGAATATCGCTCTTAGACAGGAGCGACACGGTTATAAAAACAGGTTCATTCCCACCGGCAAAAGTGGTGTGTTACATGTTTTAAAACGTAACACTGAATTATACCCTCGAAACCAATACGCGACGCTCCCTAACGGGAGACACGTAACTTTATTGGTTTCACGGTAATCTTCTACCCGGAAAATCCGGTTGCCCGTAGAAAATTACAGTTCGCCGAAGCGATTCTTATAACAGTTGACGTACTCGATTTTTTTAACACCCGAACAAAAATTCGGGCAATTTATTTTTTAAAACGTAATTTGCTCTCCAAATGGTCGAAATTAGAAACAAAAAATAGTAACATCCGCCGATTATACAGATAGATTAAAATCTGTCAAGCCTAAAATATCTTTTTCCCTGATGGAACTCACAAAAGGAACTGTCTATTTTATTTTTTTGAGAATACAAACGATACGAAAAAACAAAACAAACGAAATGAGTTTGAACCAAAATGTTCGTCTGTTTTGTTCTTTTGTCTGTTTCGTAATTCTCAAAAAAATAATCTCTAAAAATTTACAAAATCTGCAAAAATCTGCGGACTAAAAATCAACAGTTACACTGATTATGGTATGTTAATTTCAATATTCCGGTAGGCAACAGGACCATGATTTCCTTGAAGCATTAAAGGACCAGTTGCCGCCTCTTTCATTGTAATACCGCCGCCAGTCGGAGCCTTGACCTCGACATTTTCCTGAACTACCTTACCGTTGAGCGTAATTTTTTTGAAAAAAGCGTTGGCAGTTTTATTGCCGTCAGCATCGAATTTCGGTGCGATAAATTCAATCTCATATTTCTGCCATGTCCCCGGTTCGGCAGCAGCGTTTACTTTGGGAGCGGTTGCACTGTAAATCGCTCCCATATCACCCTGACCAAGTTTGTCGTCCGGTTTGCCAAAACTATCAGCAACTTGAACTTCATACTCGCCAAGTAAATAAACACCACTGTTTGAACCCTTCGTCAGGAAAAGTTCAATCTTCACCGTACAATCACCAAATTTTTCCTTCGTATAAATATCAACTCCCGGTCGCGATTTGAGTTGCGACCAGTCACCGGGAACTGTGTTGATAAGACAAGGAATGTCGCCTTCTTGCAGTGTTGAAAAAACCAAATGACGCGGATCATTCGGGTCAAGAGCAACTGTTCCTATTTTCCAAGCATTGGCCGCCTTAGAATTGACAAGTTGCCATTGATTAAGAAGATTTTCATCCGACAAACTGATCTTTTTCGTCTGAGCCGAAACAGAGGAAACAAAAATCAACACAATCATCAGGGAAAGAACCATTCTTTTCATTGTTCAAAATTCTCCTAATTTCTTAAAAGGATGTTAAAAAGATAAAAAGCCCCTCGTAATCATTAAATCGTTACCGAAAGACTGTAAACCACAAATGTCCCCAAAGTATAACCTTTTCTCATTTCCATTTCAACAGACCGAAGAATAAACCAAGTATTTAATCGTCGTCAGCCGTTTCCTGAAAAAGAGTTTCGAGAATTCGAGTATTTCGTTCGATAGTCAGAATCGCACGTTGGGTTTCCACCCCATCACTGCCTTCCGCTTCCATCGAAAAAACATGCCGCTTTTCAGGAAGCGCAAAACGAATACCAAAAGAACCATCAGATTGAACCTTAATAGGCTCATTCCGAATCGTTACCTGAACACTCGGATCCGTTTTACCGTGAATAATAATATCCACATCAATATTAAAAAGAAAATTACGGCGAGTTTTTTCCGAACCTAAACTTTGATGTTGAGAAGCACGGTAACGTGAAAGAAGCGGCGCCGACATAGGACGATGTAATTGTTCCTCAAATATTTTTTTAAGTTCCTGATTATTGTTATCACCGCCGCTCAATTTGTAAATTCGCCCCAAGTCTTCCGCAACACCACGCCAATTACCATCAAGATTGTCCAACTCGTCAATAACCTGTTGCTGAGGAGTGGCAACCGTGTTGCTGGAAACAAGAGAATAGAACTTCTTTTCCCGCGAAATATAACCAACTTCAATCTGGAAAGCCGAAGGCGGATCTATTACGTCCAAATACCAACTGCTCACTCCGCCATGAATCAAAATATCACGAACAAAAGATCGTTTCGGTTGCGTTGTTCCATCGGACTCCAAACGGAAAAGACGGATAATCGGCAATGACGTATGCCAGAACATCCCCAAAGCAACTTTGGCTCGTTCGACTGTTCGGGCGGTAATTTCCCAATAAGCGTGAAGCCAGAATGGGTCTCGAACCAGTAAAACAAGCCGATCCGTACGATCTTCCTCTTTGTGTGTGCTAATATCGCGCCGAAGTTTTTTTCGATATTGAGACGCAATCCCTTGTTCCTTGCGAGGTTCCACTGCAACCACAACCGTGTTCTGTTTTCGAGGAATTTCTTTCTTAACCTCTTTCGTATTGGGAGGCGGTGAAGGGACAGGTTTTGCGGGCGGTGTTTTGGGGGAAGTTTTCGCAGGTAATTTTGGGGATGATTTTGAAGAAGAAACGACCGGTTTTTTTTCTTCTGTTTTCTTTTGTTCTCCGACTTTCTTTTTTTCCGGTACTGTTTCAGATTTTGATGTTGCCGTTTTATTCAGTTTATTGAGTTTATTCCGTATTTTATTCAGTTTCGCAAGCCGTTGTTGGATCAATTCCCGACCAATTTTAGTACGTGATTTCGATGCCAATGCAGTAATGAGTTCCTCTTTACGCATTGTATGCCAACCGAAAATGGAAAGTTCCTTAGCAAGAGAGCCAAGTTTTTTGGCAGTCAATAAATTAAGTTCTGTTGAAATTGCCACAGTTATCTCCGTTCAATTAAGTTGGCAATATTGATAACCGTATCGGTTACACTGTTAAAATAAGCTGAAAATCCAAAACAGCCAAAACAGTTAAAATAAACATCATACACTAATTAAGGATTTTTAAAAAACGAACTTTCTTAACTATATCAAAAAAATTAAAAAAAACAACTATCCACCCTCTATTGCTTTCAAAAAATCACTAAATGTTCACAGATCAATACGTTAAAATAGATAAAACTATAAGTAATATATCAGTGGAATTATTATTTTTTTGCTACTGAGGTTGTTTTGTTGTTTAAATTAGGTGAAAATGATAGCTATAAATATTTGACCCCCAAGGTCGGTTTATTACCAAAACGGTAAAATTCCACATGCGACACTATCAACTATCAACTATTCACTACTAACTATTAACTACTATGAAAATCTACATTTCCGGTGATTATTTTGACAAGGAAAATGCTAAGGTTAGTGTTTTCGATCATGGTTTTCTTTATGGAGACGGTATTTTTGAGGGGATGCGTTCTTATAACGGTAAGGTGTTTCGGTTGCGTGATCATCTTGACCGGCTTTGGGAATCCGCCAAAAGTATCCTGTTGACAATTCCCATCTCGGCTGAAGCAATGGAAAATGCCGTCAACGAAACTCTTCAAATCAATGGAATCACCAATGGTTATATTCGTTTGATTGTTACTCGCGGTGTGGGAACATTGGGGCTGGACGCTCATCTGTGTCAACATCCGCAAGTCATTATTATTGCGGATCATCTGGCTCTTTATCCAAAAGAATTTTACGAAAAAGGTCTGGAAATTATTACCGCCTCGACAGTCCGAATCAATCCGGCAATGCTAAACCCGCAAATCAAGTCCATGAATTATCTAAACAATATTCTGGCAAAAATTGAAGGACACCAAGCCGGTTGTGCCGAAGTCTTGATGCTCAATTCAAAAGGCGAAGTCGCTGAATGCAGCGGCGATAACATCTTTATCTTCAAACAAAATCAATTACACACGCCTTCGCCGGATGCAGGCATTTTGGAAGGAATTACTCGGCGTGTTGTTTTGGAACTCGCCGCCGAACTCGGTTTGAATATCAAAGAATGTCCCATGACCCGACACGATATTTACACCGCCGAAGAATGTTTTCTCACCGGTAGTGCAGCGGAATTGATACCGGTTGTCAAACTGGACGGACGAATCATCGGTAATGGAAAACCCGGTTCCATCACCAAAAAATTATTGGAACTCTTCCGCTCAAAAACTACAGTGTAAACAAGTTGATAAGTTGATCGTGGAGAGTTGAGAGTGTTATCACGTGCGGATTATTACCGCAACATTTTTACTCCGCATACGGCACTCTCCGCTATCAACTCTCCACTCTCCGCTACTTTATACGGTTTTCAATTTTGTTAACGCTTCTATTGCGGATTGTCGTTGTTCTTGTAATTCGGTAAGCGATTGGCGTTCTTTTTCGACAACAGTTGCCGGTGCTTTGTTGACGAAATCGCTGTTCAATTTTGATTCCTTCGACTTAATGAAACCGTCAAGTTTGGTAATTTCCTTTTCCAACTTCGCCGTCTCCGCCGCAACATCAATCAAATCCGAAAGATCAACATAAACATCCATTCCGGCAAGCGGAACTGTTGAAGACAACACCGGAACCGTAACACTTTCACCCCAACCGGTTGCTCTTGACTTGGTCATTGATAAAAAATAAGGTTCCATCGGTTTCAATAATGTTGCAGTGGGCGTGTCACAGCGAACCGAAAATGTGATTTCCGTTTTCGGCGGAACATTCCGACTCGCCCGAACATCACGAATCGCTCGTAATAATTCCTGAAAAATCTTGAACTGCGACTCCATTTCCGTGTTGATCACCGATTCGTCCGCAACAGGCCACAAAGCAATCACAATACTTTCCGTAAAATCGTTGTCCGTCAAACCAACTCCGGTTAAATTGCCGGATAAACGTAACCGTTGCCAGATTTCCTCCGTAACAAACGGAATAACCGGATGTAATAACCGAAGTAATGTATTCAAAACATAAATTAACACCGTTTGAGCTTGCGTTTTCCGAGTTTCATCTGCAAGACGCGACTTGACCATCTCAACATAAAATGAACAAAATTCATCCCACGCAAAATCGTACAACAACCGCATTGCGTCCGCATAACGGTAAGTTTCAAGCGATTCGGTAACATTTTTCGTTACCGTTGCAAGACGACTCAATATCCAACGGTCTTCAAGAAAATGAATGTCGGTATGATTTTGCGGTTGACGGGTTTCGTTGTGTTGTGTTTGCGGTTCTTGCAGGCTTAACAACACAAATCTTGCCGCGTTCCAGAGTTTGTTGCAGAAATTGCGGGCAACCTCAAAACGTTCTCCAAGCATCGCTCCTTCGGTCAACATCTTGTCCGATTCCGTTTCCGCCCACTGTGTTCGGAATGCCACACCGCATTTGGGACAAATAATCTTCGGTTGTGTTCGGTTCTTTTTCGTCTGCTCTACAATTGTTCCGCAATACGGACACTCAAAATCAAGCGTCAACCGAATATCCTGATTTTCCGTCGTCATATACGCCAACGCAAACCGTAACGCATCAGCCCCAAACTTGGCAATTACCGAAATCGGATCAATTCCGTTACCTTTTGATTTCGACATCCCTTCACCGTATTTATCAAGAATTTTCGGATGAATGAAAACATCATGAAACGGTTTTTTTCCGGTATTGAATTTTCCCGCCAAAACCATGCGGGCAACCCAAAGTGTTAGAATATCGCGGTTGGTGATCAGAACTCCGGTCGGATAATAATAATTGAGTTCCGGTGTTTGTTCGGGCCAGCCAAGCGTTGAGTGAGGCCACAACGCACTGGAAAACCATGTGTCCAGAACATCCTCTTCCTGTACGATTGTATAACCCGAAACAGCATCTTCCGGTAAATCTTCTGTTTGACTGCAAATCCACCAAACATTGTTTTCCGAATCCCATTGCCATAAAATATCGTTTCGTCCGGCAAACGCTTTTTCGATTTCTTTTTCTGTTGCGCCGTAACAATACCAAATCGGAATTCGATGTCCCCACCAAAGTTGCCTGCCGATGGGCCAATCCCGTTTTTCACTGAGCCAATCAATGTAACCTTTTTTATAACGTTCAGGGAAAATTCTGACTTCACTGTTGTTGACGGTATCAATTGCATTTTGTGCCAATGTATCCATTTTGATGAACCATTGATCATTGAGAAAAGGTTCGATGGGCGTTTTGGAGCGGTCGCTGTGAGCCAGTTCGATGATTCGCTCTTCGACCGAAATCAACAATCCCCGTTCTTCAAGATCGGCAACAACTTGTTCACGTGATTTCTTAATAGTCAGACCGGCATATTTTCCGGCATTTTCATTTAGTGTACCATTTTTGTTCAAAATATTGATTATCGGTAATTCCTGCCGTTTACCAACTTCGTAATCATTTGGGTCATGCGCCGGCGTAATCTTGACGCAACCGGTGCCTTTTTCGGGTTTCGCCCAGTTGTCAGCGATTAACGGAATAATTCTGTCCGTCAGCGGCAACTTTATCCGGCAACCATTTTTCGCCATGAGAGCAAGTTTTTTTAGATTGTCAAGTTTGCCTGATGACTTGCGATTTTCAATGTCATCGAGTTCTTTTTGCAGATCGGGTTTTTCTTTTTCCGGTGCGTTTTCGATTCGTTTTTTCAAATTGTTGATCACCTTATTCAACGCCGATTCCGGATCGGGATGAACAGCAACTGCTGTATCGCCTAACATTGTTTCGGGACGGGTTGTTGCGACTATTACGAATTCCGGTTCGTCGGGTTTCGGTTGAATCACGGGATATTTGACATACCAGAAATGCCCTTCAATAGTTTCATGAAAAACTTCGTCATCACTAACTGCGGTTTGAAGAAAGGTATCCCAGTTGACGAGACGTTTACTGCGGTAGATCAATTTCTGTTCAAAGAGTTTGAAGAAAAAATGCCGAACTGCTTTCACGCACATTTCGTCCAAAGTGAAACGAGTTCGGTTCCAATCGCAGGAGCATCCCATTTCTTTAAGTTGACTGATGATTCGGGTTTGGTATTTTTCTTTCCAGTTCCAGATTCGTTGAATTAGGGCATCGCGTCCGATATCATGTCGGGTGAGTTTTTCCTCTTCGAGGAGTCGGCGTTCGACAACGGCTTGTGTGGCGATTCCGGCGTGATCGACTCCGGGAATCCACAGCGTTTCAAATCCTTGCATCCGTTTCATTCGGACGGTAATATCCTGAAGAGTGTTATTCAAGGCGTGCCCCATGTGAAGAGCACCGGTAACATTGGGCGGAGGAATGACCACACAAAACGGTTTTTTATTGGGATTGGGTTGACTGTGAAAGAAGTTGTTTTTATCCCAAAATGCCGCCCATTTTTCCTGTGCGGCAGTGGGATTATATTGTTTTGGAATTTCGTTGGACGGTTCGCTCATGGCTCTTGAATGTTAAAAACAATCTGTTTTCATAAAATAACCTCATTATTGAAAAAGTCCGTGTATTTTATCAGAACATTGAAAAATAGGAAGTCGGTAACGGTCTCTTTTATCAACCGCCGAAATACATCGTTTATACTTTACCTTGCGGTTGCTTGGTCTTTTTGATAAACAAGCGAACAGACAACCTCATTTTTACCTGATTTAAACAATAAAACAAACCTCAATAACTCTTTCATAATCCTTGAAAATGCTGATAGTTTCAGGTATGATATTTTCAATGTATTGTGAGTACACATTTATTTTCAATTACGGAACACAAATTTGCAGAAGTCCGATAAATTAAGAATGAAAATCAATCAAATAATCATTAGAAGTATCATATAAACGTATGAGATTTGATCTAACAAACGCATCGTATCGGGTATTGACTCGGGCATCGAAGTATCGATTTCCGGCGGCAACATCGGAAATTTCCGCCGCCAAAATACTTGTTGCATTATTTGAGGAAGAGGAAAGCCGTGCGGCTGATTGGCTTAGTGCTGCCGGACTTTCTCTTGAAAAATTCTATGCGGAATTTAATGTTCCGGAGTCTAATGTTCCGGAGTCTATTGAATCATTGCAAAGTCCGATTAGTGCGCCGTCATTCCCTGTTGGTTATTACGGTGTTCCGTCTGGATTACCGTCGGTACCGAATCGGACGGATTCATCGGCAATCGAAGCATCACCTGCCGGAAACAATGCCCCGTCTGTCGGGCATCCCAATCCTGAAACAGTTACCGACAACGACGAACGCAAAAAACCGAACGAACCCCAACCGGAAAACGAACCTGTTACTGATTTCAAAAACCATTCGGATTCCCAAACCAATCACCGGACTTATTCAATCTATTCTCAATATCGAAACGACAACACCGAACCTAATTTTCAAAGCCGGATTCGGTTTTATCTTGATGATCAACTTGTTCACCCCGGTCGAATATCGAAACAACTGGAATCTGCATTGGAAATTATTTTACATCGTTTTTTTCGACAGGATATTGGGAGATTACCGGTTCAGACCGGCGAAGGAATTACAACTATTTCAAGCCGGAAAACTGTTACTACATTTTCGTTAGCGACAGAACATCTTCTCCTTGCGGTAGTTCTGGACGACAATGATATTGGTCTCTGGCTTCGTGATCACGGTTTTGATCCGACGGAATTATATCGGCGAATTGACGGAATCGGCAACAACCATTTGATTGCACCGGAAACAACCGAACCAATCTTTAATGAAACAGTTGCTCTTACTCAAAACAAATTCAACCAATCTAACGAATTATTGGAAATTGTCCCTTCAATTTCTTTAACGGACGATAAGATTTATCGTTTACTCGATGCAGCCGCCAATCGTGGTAAGGAAGCGGTTCGGGTGATTGAAGATTTTGTACGTTTTGTTCTGGATCATCCGGTGCTAACACGTCAACTAAAAGATTTTCGGCATGAATTTCAAGATATCTTAAATTCGTTTCCAACCCGATCACGCCTTTCCGCACGCAATACAGAACATGATGTCGGTACTGTACTGGAGGGAAACAATGAATACCAACGTGATTCGGCAGACTCGGTTCTTGCCGCCAATTTTGGTCGGCTTCAGGAATCGCTCCGAAGCCTCGAAGAATTTTCAAAACTCCTCAAACCGGAAATCTCTCGCCGGTTCGAACAATTACGTTATCAGTGTTATACTTTACAGAAAAATGTTACACTGAACGGTTTTTTGCCGCAAATTAATTCTGTTCCGCAAATTGATTCTGCTTTGCCGATGGATACTTCTTTGCAGGTTGACACTTCTTCTTTTTCTTCTGTAACAAGAGCTGATATTTCAGCGGCGCGGTTATATGTATTGACGGATATTGGGGCTGATGAAGAAAAATTTATAACTTTTGTACGGGCGGTTCTTGACGGCGGTGCGGACGTAATTCAATTGCGTGACAAAAAAGCGGATGATCGGACATTGCTTCGGCGGAGTCGGATTTTGAAAGAGCAAATCACTGCATCGGAACGTTCTGTACTTTTTGTAATGAATGACCGGTCTGATCTTGCACGGTTGGCGGATGCGGATGGTGTTCATGTGGGTCAGGAGGAATTACCGATTGATGCGGTGCGCCGGATTGTTGGCGAGGAAATGCTGATCGGAGTTTCGACTCATTGTATTGAACAGGCTCGGCAAGCGGTTGCGGACGGTGCAGATTACATCGGAGCCGGACCTGTTTTTGAAACTCCCACAAAAGAATTTGACCAAATAGCCGGAATATCTTATCTACAAGAAATCGCAACGGAAATTCAAATTCCTATATTTGCGATTGGAGGTATTACGGCAGAAAATCTCGATATGGTTTTAGCAACAGGAATTAAACGAATCGCTGTCCATTCCCTGTTACTTCAGGCATCCGACCCACAAAAAACCGCAACAGAATTAAAAAAGTTAATAGTTATGAGTGAATAGTTAATAGTGCCGCAAGCGGAGTAACACCGTTTTGATAGTAATTCGCTTGCGCAATTATTAACTATTCACTCATAACTATTAACTGTACATTACACGGTAAAAAATGACCGCCGATTTTGTCACGTGATTACCAAAGTTAAAAGTTATTTGCCCATCTCATAGCCGAAAGGCGTCATTTTTTTTCATCCTTTCAATAATTATTTTAATTCACCTTTTTGGGATACGAGATTCAATATGATGGACAGTGTAAAAAATTAACATGGATTTGTCAAGTGAGCAACAAAATTATTGAGAAAGATCGAATAGAAAAAATGAGACGTTTGTAACTGTGTGTAGTATGGAGTCTTCAATAAAAAGCGAGAACAATTTATTGCGTATCAACCGGCAATGCAACAATAAATGTCGAACCGCAGCCAAGTCCTTTACTGTACACATTGATGCGTCCGTGATGGTCTTCGATAATTCTGTACGTAATAGAAAGTCCCAATCCTGTACCTTGACCGTGTTCGCGGTGAGTAAAAAACGGTTCAAAAATATTTTTTAATACCGACTCATCCATACCAATTCCGTTATCCTCAACCGTCAGCAATGCTTGGGAATTGTCTTGCCGTAATTTTATTGTTACCAGACCGTTTGCGTCTGTACTATGCAAAGCGTTTGTCAGAAGATTGAGAACAACTTGTTTTATTTCTTGCGGATTAACTGTTATTTCAAACGATTTTGGTAGTTCCAGCCGGATTTCTTTCCGTTTAAACGCTTCGTGTTGTCGGGTAATTTCGACAATATCAGTGATAAGTGTTACGAAGTCTGTACGTTGACGTTCTTGCCGTTCCGATCTGGCAAAACTCAATAATTTTTCCGTAATTCCCTTACAACGGAACGCTTCATCCTGAATCATTTTGAGATAACGTTTGGCATATTCTGTTTCTTCAGAACCGCGCCCGTTTTGAGCCAAAACGGAAACAATTCGCCGTTGTAACGATTCGGCACAAGTTGAAATTGCCATGAGCGGATTATTGATTTCGTGTGCCACTCCCGCAGCAAGAAACCCGACACTCGCAAGCCGTTCACTTCGAACCAATTCTCTAGATCGTTCGCGAACTTTGTTATCAAGGTCTTCCCGAATATCTTCAAATCGCTGAGTCATTCGGTTCATTGCCTCCGCAAGCTCCGCCATCTCGTCCTGAGATTGCAATTGAATACGGTACTGGAATGTCCCATCGGCAACCTTACGCGAACCCTCAATCAATTGCCCAAGCGGTTTGAATATCCAAATGTACGAAATACGTATCAATAAAAATGTCAATATTGCAGAAGTCGCTACAGAAATAATCGCAATGGCGTTAAGCCAACGAGCACGGTGTTTTATTGTCTGAGAATAGATTTTGAGTTCTTCATGGAGATAATTCGGTAAGGTATTAGCGAGTCGTTGAAGTTGTATCAATTGATGATCAATTTCTTCGAGTATTGTGTTTGTAATTCGATTTTCGTTTTGCGACAGGGCAAGTTCCAATGCGTCTAACGAACGTCTAATATCACTAACCGTTGAAAATTCTTGTTTAAAACTGTCTTCAATTCCTATTTCCGCAACACGGTCCTCTAGTAATTGCCGATATTCTCTGTAAGCCTGTTCCAGTCCAAACAAAGGTTTTTGAAATTTTGACTCAATAATTAACAAATCGTCCTGTGTATTGAGAGGCGATAACCGAAGCCGTGTTCGGCGGGCATCTTGAAATTCGCTGAGAATTGTTCGCAACTCACTAACATAACCGCTCAATTTTCCGGCAACCGGAAGAACATTAGCACGCCATGCAATATCACGAACCTGTTTTTTGTACAAACTGACCGCATAACGCCCCGCAAGTGCCGACAGAAAAACCAACAAAAACAGAAGAGTTAATGCCGTCCACATTATAAAACGAATAGAACGCCGTTTAATCATTGATCTTACAAGTTGCGGAATTGCGGTTTATTTTGCAGATAAAAAAAACTCTGCGTTCATCTGCGTCATCTGCGGACTAGTTGATAAAACAGATAATTACAATTGCTTTTGCAATACTGTTTCAACTATTTTTGCCTCATCGACGGTATTGATTCCAAGAGTTTCGACGGGTTTAAGGATTGGTAAGGCAATGACAGATTGACCTTTCGATTGCATTACAGCCGGAACATCCGTAATGTAATACTCTTTTTGTGCATTATCTGTTTTCAAATAATTTAACGCTTCCAATAAATCCGGTGTGTGAAAAACATAATAACTCATATTGACTTCTTTAATCAACTTCTGTTTTTCGTCCGCATCTTTTTCCTCAACAATTTCAATAAACTCACCATTACCGTTGCGAATAATTCGTCCCAATCCGGCGGGATTCTCTTTTATTGCGGTTCCCAAAATGCAGGAAGGCAACAATTTTTGTTTTTTATTAGGCGAGTATGCTTCAAAGAGTTTGAGAATGGATTCGGTCTGAATCATCGGGCAATCTCCGGCAACAACCATTGTTGCACCGGTATGATTTTGTAACTCATTCCGGCAAACCATAACGGCATGACCGGTTCCGAGTTGTTCTGTTTGTTCGACAAACACGAGATGCTGTTGATGAGTTCTGGGTTCCAGAATTTTCCGTACAAGATCACTGCGGTAACCAACCACCACTATAATCTTCCCGATAGGCGTTTTTTCTAAAGCATCGAGAACATATTCGATCATGGGTCTGCCGCAAACCGGATAAAGAACTTTGGGGAGTTCCGATTTCATTCGGGTTCCTTTTCCGGCTGCCATGACAACAGCATATTGGTTTTCTAACATCTTTTTTGAAATTGAAATTATTGGAATTGAGATTATAATTGTACAAATTAAAAACCGGATTCAACCGACAAAGTAATTTTTTGTATTCATTATTTTAATGTAGTAACGATTTATAGTAAACAATTCCCATCGTGATAGGCGGCTTTTCGCCGAAAGGTTTTAAATAATACAATACAATACAATAAACCTACGGTCGCCACGGTTGTTTTTGTTATTTATGTTCTATGCGATTGGTTTTTCATTTCCGTCCGTCAACAGGGTCAAGTCGGCGAGTACGCCGTATTGTTTATTGTTTATTGTTTATTGTTTATTGTTTAAAACGTTTCCTAGTATAACAATGTCTTCTCTCCTTAACAATCCCATTTACAATTTGTCGAATACAATTTGTCGAAAGTAATTTGGACAAGCCAATT
>JAITBS010000397.1 GCA_031283515.1 Planctomycetaceae bacterium | reverse complement strand
TCACCACAAGTAATTCGACTAACGTAAATCCGCGAAAAAATCTGATTTTCATCTTAATTCTCCTTAAAATAAAGATGTATTGAAAATTTAAACAGATTACATAACAAATAATCTGTTTTGGGTACAAAGCGGGAAAAAACGCAACGCCGAGAAACGGCAACAGAATATCGCTCTTAGATTAGGAGCGACACGCTAACAAGTTAGGTTCCTTCCCACCAACCAAAGTGGCGCATTACGGTTTCAAAATGTAATGCTGAATTGCACCTATAGAACTGTACGCGACGCTCCCTTGACGGGAGCCACGCAACTTTACAGTTCTACAGTAATTTTCTACCCGGAAAATCCGGTTGGTTGGTAGAAAAAATACCTGTCGTCAAATGACGACTTGTTATTTGTTGACGTACTCGATTTTTTAACACCCGAACAAAAATTCGGGCAATTTATTTTTCAAAACGTAATTTGATCTCCAAATATTGAAATTAAGAAGCTAAAATTATGATGTTGAGATAATACACGAAAACAAAAAAGATGTCAAGCCCTCCGAAAAAAAATTCCTATTACTGAGCGGAAATCACTTTCCAAAAAAATTTGGCAACTCTGATTGTAACTGTCCATTTTATTAATCACCGAGTTTCAAGAGAAAATTTTTGTAAACATTGAATTTAAAACATAATCAAAAATTGTTCCTTATTCAATATCATTTTCTGTTTCACCGAAAATGTTGTCAAGAGAATGCAACATAAAGATTTTAATTCAGAAATCATTCTTTGTGTTCCTTGTGAAAAACTTTGCACACTTTGCAGTTAAAGAATAAATCCTCAAAATTACAAAATTAAACCAAAGTTTCAAACGATTCGTGAACATAAGGTTCGGTGACTGATTCTAAATGTTTCGCAATACGTGCGTAAAGATCAAGAAGGTTTTGCCATTGAACCGCCGAAAGGGAAACCTTCGCACCATCCGCTCCTTCTTCTCCGTTTTTCGATTCCAACGGCTCCGAATGAACCGTCGCCGTTAAATAACGTAATCGAATGAGAATGTATTGAAGAAATTCCATCATCTGAGCCAATTGACGCGGAGGAAGGTCTGTCGGCGGATCAGGCGGAGCTAATAAATGAAGCGGTAATAACTCCTCCTTGAAAAGACCACGAAAAATCTCCATCTCAAATAAATGGGAAGATAAATTTTCAATTTTCGACCCTTCCATGTAACGCTCAAGGAACTGAAACTCTTCCCCGTCAATACCCATCAGAACCGATGATGACTGATCCGTCTGATTCAACTTCGAAAGACGCATAGCAATCTCATCCGTCGAACCAAAAATCAGAACCGACCGCCCCGCCGAAATAATGTCGCCCGGACGAAGTTGCCAAACATGAACGACTTCACCGTTTATCCGCGTCCCATTCGTACTTTGAAGATCCGTTAAAAGAATCACCCCATCGTTTTCGTGAATTTTCAAATGATAACGACTCACCCGCTCATCATTCAATTGTATAAAATTACCCTCTTCACGCCCGATAGATACCGGTGTCGCAATCTGATAAAACGCTTTTCCCCGTTCAGGACCATCCAAAATTCGAAGCGTTACTAATGCCATAAAATCGTTAAAATAAGAATCAAAACAAACTAACTTTGCAGAAAACCAGCTTTTCAAACTACAAATCTTTCAAAATACCAAACCCTTCGCTAAAAAATGACTCGCTTACGGTTATATCGGCTCACCTGCGTCATCAAAGCACAAAACCAGAATACATGTCAATTATGCCAACACAAATGTCTCCGTGAATGTTTCAGCAAAATATGGCTATCTATTGATTTTATGCGATTTTGCAAAAACAATCAACGTTTTTCTTTATGTTTTTCGTGAAAACTTGTTTCAGTGAACTCGACCCCCTTGTTTTTTTAAGAAAATTAAGTAAACTAAGTGCTGTAAACTAGCGTTTCAAACAAACGTTTTATTTTTACCACCAAATCCCTTTCAAATCAAATACATCAAAACATGAAACTTGGAATTTACAAAAGTCTGTTTTTTTCTGGTATTTTTACACTTATTCTCTTCGCCCCCTCAGGTTGCGAACAGAAACGAACACAAAATTCTGCCGGTCCAGCCGGAACTCCTAAAACAGAAGTTGTTGTTGATAAAGTCGGTCAAGAAGATGTTCAACTTTACTTATATGCGGTTGGACGTACTGTACCGTATTCCTTTGTGGATATTCGGGTACGTGTTTCCGGTTATCTTGAACAGTTTTTCTTTGAATCCGGTGCTATCATCACACAAGGTGATCGTTTGGCGTTAATCGAACAAGACCAGTTTCAGGTCGCTCTCGATGCCGCAAAAGCCGAACTGGCAGTGAATGAAGCCAAAGCCGCACTTGCCAAATCTAATCTTGATCGCGGAAGGCAACTCGTCGAATCAAAAACAATCACCGTCGAAGAATTTCAGTCCCGACAAGCGGAATTTCAAACTGCCCAAGCCTCCGTCGAACTCGCTAAAACATCGGTTCGACGGGCAGAACTCGATCTTCAATACACCGATCTGAGAGCACCGGTTTCCGGTAAAGGTTCGAAAAGACTCGTCGATATCGGTAACTACGTCAGCCCATCCGGTAATCAGTCCGTACTCATGTCCATTGCCGAATTAGACCCCATTTATGTTGACTTTTTCATCAGTGACCAACAATTTATTGAGTTAAAAGAACGTTTGGGATTTCAAGAAAAATTCAACGAAGCACTCAAAATAACCACAAAATCCGAAATAAATTCAAATCAAAATATCGGAACCGATAAAATTGATAAAAAAGAAATAAAAAATAAATCACCACAAAATAAAGAAGTAGAAAGTGCCTATCAAGGAACATTTGATGTTGCACTATCAACCGGTATTGATGTACTGGCGGCGGATTTTTCACTCAACGGCAAAATTATTGCTCTGGTCGATAACCAAATTAATTATGAAACAGGGCAAATTACGCTTCGCGGTGAGTTGCGAAATCCATTGCTTAATATCAATGGACGTGACGATTACATGATTTATCCCGGTCAAATTTGCCGTGTTCGTATTCCTTACGAAAAGGTTAAAAATGCGGTTCTGATTCGGGAAGAAGCCATTCAGACCGACCTCGATACAAAATATATTCTCGTCGTAGAAAAAGGAATGTTCACCCCAACAAGCAAAGATAAAAATAATCCCATTCCGGCTTACGAAACAGATATTGTAAAACGGCGCGATATTAAAATCGGCAGACTGCTTGATTCGCAAATGCGGATTGTTCTGGAAGGTCTTAAACCGGACGAAACTTATATCGTCAAAGGACTCCAACGTGCCAGAGTCGGAATGGAAGTGGCTCCAATCACTTTGGAAGAATACAATAAACGCCGTCTCGCTGAAACCATTGTAACAGAAACAACTCCCGATAAAACCACAACCAACACCGTTAAAAAAGAAGAACCGGAAACAACTGCACTACAACCAGAAGTCCCCAAAGAATCACCAAAAACGGACGCCGTTTCCGAACCACAGGAAAATAATTCCACTTCCGATTCCCAACCGTAAAATCAAATAACTTGAGTAACTATTCACACAAAAAATATATCAGAACGGAAAATCACC
>JAITBS010000341.1 GCA_031283515.1 Planctomycetaceae bacterium | reverse complement strand
GAATCAACATCAAAATCCGTACCAATTACTCAACCGTTGATTCAAATTGATCTGCAAGCGTTGGGACAAATTTTGAAAGGTATTGATTTTGAGAACGAAAATACGAACAAAGAAAATGTAACGGCAAGTGTATTAAAAAATTTAGTTGATTTATTGATTGCTGCCGGAGACAACGCCAAAATAACTTTTTCCGACAAATTGAACGGATCAACTTATTCCGTATCAACAAAAATTGACGGAGAAATTATCCGTATAATCGTAAAGTTATTAGTGTTGTACTCGAAAAACGGCAATAACACCGAATGATAAAACGCAACACTTATTCGTTCATTATTCCTTATTAACTATACTATACTCATTACACTTGACAATTCGGTTTTCATTTTTTGACAAGATCAACAGATTTTGACAGGATCAACAGAATTTACAGGAATTTTAAACAAAAAGCACAAAAATTCTGATCTTATAAAGCCGAATTTTAAAGTACAATGAGTATATTAACTACTAACGGTGTTGTTCTTTCAGGACGATATCGTTGTGTGGTTTTGACCTATTGCGTTACAACGGGTTGGCTTATATTGTATTTTCATCGCGTTGAAAAAAATAGTGTTACGTGAATGATTACAAGATAGACATTGATCGTTCAATTATTTATGAACGGTTACGTGTTATTTATGAAAGAACTTATTGAACGACAATCCAATGAATTCAGATATTTTTACAATAATTGACGGATGGAAAAATAAATTACTTGATTTTTCGAAACGCAACCGGCTTATCAACTGCCGTATTGGAGGACGGAACACTCTGGAAATTGTTCATCCTAATATGGAAACGATTTTACAGCATCTCGTAATTGATGAAAAAACAGTACAGTTTTCATGGAAAAAAGATATTGTTCCTGATATTCCTAAAAATGTTGAAGAAGAAAGAGAAGACGAAATTGAAGGAGAAACGAAAGAACTTCAACTGATTCCTCTTGAACAATGTCTCGAATCACCATTACTCGAAAAAAGTGATTTATTAACCCAGTTGACCGATAAGGAATTGAAACGAAAATTAAAACAAAAATCGTCCAGTGCAAAGGAATCACTCGACGAACACGGAATTAACGTACTTTATTTTGGTTTTGGTTTCTTAAAATGGTTTGAGTCGCCTGATTCGAAAGAACCTTTATTTTCACCGCTTTATCTTGTACCGGTTCATCTACATCAGGTATCGTTTGGTGAATCATGGGAAGTGGAACGATATGATGATGAAGCAATGTACAATCATTCGCTTTGGGAACGTTTACAGCATGATTTTCGATTAACGTTACCGGAAGTTTCCGCAACAGAATTTTCCCAAATTGAAGATTTCAATGAATTTCTTGAATCAATTAAAGCGGTCATTCCAAAGTCGGCGGATTATGCCCGTTGGGAAATTCAACGGCGAACAGTGATGGACTGTTTCAATTTTCAAAAATTGGCAATGTACCACGACATGGAACAACATAAGAAAGAAATTGCCGAACATGTTCTTTGCCGTATTATTGCCGGTGATGAATCTGCTTATAATCTGTTACAAAATGAACAAGGGATTACTGCGGATGAATTGGACGAAAAGGTACATCCATTGAAGACATTTTCTGTACTTGATTCTGATAGCAGTCAACAAGAAGCCATTCAAGCAGTATTACGCGGTAACAATCTTGTTCTCGACGGTCCGCCGGGAACCGGTAAAAGTCAAACAATTGCAAATATTATTGCAGAAATACTTGGTAATGGTAAGACGGTTCTTTTCGTTAGTGAAAAAGCTGCAGCGATTGATGTTGTCAAAAAAAGGCTTGATCATGCGAAACTCGGTGATTTTTGTCTCAATTGTCACGCGTTGTTTAAGAAAAACGCGGCAAGAAAAAAAGGAATTGTCAGTGAATTGATGCATTGTCTGGAATTGAGCGGAGAACAATATTCTGATCAAACAAGTGAATTAAATGAACTTTATGATCTGCGGAGACGGTTAAACGATTATGCAAAAACGTTGCACAAATCAATCTCCCTCTTACAGAAAACTCCGTTTCAAATACATGGTCTTTTCCTCAAATATAAGGATGAAAAACCATTTCGTTCATCAATTCCAGATCCGCTCAACATCACACCGGAACGTTTTTTATCCATTCAAGAATGTTTAGAGGATCTGTCTAAAAATTCTGTAACTGAAAATTGTAATATTCATTCGTGGCGCGGTTGCCGCTTGACCAATGTAACTTTAGACCTCCCTCAAATTAAAGAAGATTTTGCAGAACTTGCCGAAGGAATCGAACAGTGTAATATCGCCGTTAAAATATTGAACGAAAACGATCTACTTAGTACAGAATACAACTATGACTCTTTATATCATTCGTTGCAAAAGATTTTACCAATTTTCGAGACAGTAAAAATCAATGAATATGTTACTGTTCCAGAATCATGGTTTGAAAAGACTCCAGAATGGTTGTCCGATTTTCTGTTGCGATTAATGGCGTTCAAAGATAATTATCGAAAACTCTATGAAGAATATACAGATATTGCCAATGATATTCGTATGAAAAATTCATTTGAATCTTATTTTTCTAATCCCAAAAAATTTGATACGGAATTTGAATTATTGCACTCCTATAAAAAATCCCAAACATTTACCACCCGTTTAAAAGAAACGGTGCCGTTGACACTTGATGATGAAAAAAGATTACTGTTGCAAATTTGTGATCAGTTGGATACAGTTGCCGATAACATCAACCGGCTTGTTAATTTTTCTTTACCACCGGAATTATCTACAGAATATAATATTTCTAAACTACCACTTCAAAAATTGTACAAAATTATTGAATGGTGTTGTACTGTTCGGGCATTGCCGGAAATACTGCCCAATTGGTATGATCAATCATTAGATACAAAAATTAAAAATGATGTGATTGCCTATTCAAAATATCATGAAAAAGCAAAACTTTATCAAGAAAAATTTGATCAGTATCAAGAAAAAGTTACGCATCTATCTCCGTTGGCTCTGATTGCGGAAGAATCCGATACAATTGTCAACAAAGTTCATTCATTCAATAATATTTTAAAACAAATATTAGGAATGATAAACGGTAATTTAAGAAAGTGGAAAACGGAACTCGCCGAATTGTATCCAGACACCGTTCCTACAATGAAACAAGTTATCAGCGACATGAAAAATTTGCAACAATATTATCAATGGCAAAAAAAACTTATATCACTTAAATCAGAAAATGCCGGTCGTTATGTTGAAGGCGGAATAGATACCTACAATCAAACGGTTAAATTGCGAAATGAAATGTATCGATTATTCCCAATAAGCATAATAGAATATCTGTCTCAAATTTTTATGAAAAATGAATTTGCAAATTTTTTCTCCAATGCTCCCGCTATTCGAAATATATTGGATAATTTATTTATCAATATTGAATCATATAGTCGAACATTTGTTATTGATAAAATTACTCCTTCTGAACATTTTAAAGATGTAACGTTAGAAAGATACCATCAATTTATTTTAGCCGTAAAAAAAGAAATCAACAACCGTTTATCACTTTTTACTCATATTCTTTCTATTTTTTCGAATCAAAAATTAACTCCTGATGATTTTACTGAATCTATCCATAAAATTAGGAATTTTTTACAAAAAATTACCAAACTGAAAAAAGAATTTGATACACTTACTACGGAGTCTTCTATTGCCCAAAATTTTGACCGTTCTGAATTAGAAACACAAATCGCTTCTTATCAACGATTTTATTCCATTTTTGAAGGAAAAATTTCTGAACGAAATCGTCAAATTTTAATATCAAAAGAATGTTATGAAAAAATATATGAACAAATTTCAGTCCTTTGTAACTTTTATAATATTCCAAAAAACAAAAATCTTTGGGTAAGATTAAAAAATTGTTTTCCGTTTAACGAAGTTGTTTCGACGGGCATTGTGTTATCAAGATTGTCGTTGCAAGAATTATGTCAATGGTTACGTTCTCGTACGGAAGATATTCATTTATTGAACGATTGGGCAAAGTACCAAAATTCAACGAACCTACTGAAACAATTTGGATTGCACCATCTTGTCGATGAAATAGAAGAGGGAACATTTAAACCCGATAAACTTCATGCTGCATTTTTGGCACGTTTTTATATTGATTGGCTTCAGACTGCTTATTCACAATTACCAGTTCTTGGTAATTTTAGTACCGATAAACAACAACGTTCTATTGAAACATTTCGTAACTATGACCGAAAATCTCATGCTGAAGCCTATAAACGTCTTCGACAGAT
This sequence comes from Planctomycetaceae bacterium, assembly GCA_031283515.1. Taxonomy (GTDB): domain Bacteria; phylum Planctomycetota; class Planctomycetia; order Pirellulales; family Thermoguttaceae; genus WRKP01. The sequence continues at coordinate 1,818 of JAITBS010000341.1, read as the reverse complement.
ATTGCTAAATTCACGTCAACTTTTCTCATTAAACGCTCCACCGAGTTCTGATATTGGTATTTTAATTGCGGAATCAAATAAGAAACGAAAATTGATGTCAGTACGTCAACTTTTTTCAAAAATCCATCATCTGATTCTACAACTCAAACCATGTGTGATGATGAGTCCGTTGACAGTGAGTACTTATCTTCAAAAAGTAACGGAAAAATTCGATCTGGTGATTTTTGATGAAGCCTCACAAATTCTGCCTCATGATGCTGTTACGGTTATCTATCGCGGTAAGCAACTTGTTATTGCCGGTGATCAAAAACAGTTACCGCCGACAACTTTTTTTGAACGGCTTGGAGATGAAAATGACAAAGAAAATAACGACGATGAAAATATTACGGAAAATATCAGTGACTTTGAAAGTATTCTTGATGTGTTTGCCGCCAAATTTTCACGGAAACGGCTGCGTTGGCATTATCGAAGCCGGCGTGAATCGCTTATTGCTTTTTCAAACCGTAACATTTATGGGAATGAATTGGTAACATTTCCAAGTATTGACGATGCTCCCAATAATCCTGCTGTTCAATTTGAATTTGTTTCTAACGGACGCTGGAAAAGTAGCCAAAGCGGCGGTTTCAATCAGATAGAAGCTGAAAGAACGGCAGAACTTGCGTTTCAATTTTTCCGCGAACATCCCGACCAATCACTTGGTGTGATTACGCTCAATTTACGTCAACAAGAAGCCGTTAAAGACGCAATCGATAAATTGTGTTACGATTTTTGTGATATGAGACATTTTTTCAATGAGAATAACAATGAGAATAACGATAACGATAATGATTCGACAAATAAATCGGAATCATTTTTTGTTAAGAATCTCGAAAATGTTCAAGGCGATGAACGCGATTATATTTTTCTTAGTATTGGTTACGGAAAAACGGAAGAAGGAAAGATGTCAATGAATTTCGGTCCGATAAATAGAGAAGGCGGAGAACGGCGGCTCAATGTTGCTGTTACACGTGCTAAATATGGAATAACAGTGATCAGTTCGATTCATGGCGGTGATATTAAATTAACGCATACCAACAGTCTTGGAGTGAGTCTGCTCCGTGAATATCTTAATTTTGCAGAACATGGTATCACTAAACTTGCAGCATCTACTACGGTAAATTGGGCGGCGGAAGCAGAATCGCCGTTTGAATATGAAGTGGCAAAGGCGTTACGAAATGCCGGATTTGAGGTATATCATCAGATCGGTTGTTCCGGTTACAGAATCGATCTTGCTTTGGTTGATAACGAATCGCCCGGTCAGTATGTTCTCGGTATTGAATGTGACGGTGCAACTTATCATCGCAGCGCAACAGCACGAGATCGTGACCGTTTACGTCAGGAAGTTCTTGAAAGTCTCGGCTGGACAATTCATCGAATTTGGTCAACCGATTGGATACAAAATCCGAAACAACAAATCGAAAATGTTAAAACCGCGTTCGAATCGGCTAAAATAAAACAAAAATCTACAAAATTTTTTGAACAGAAAAACCCAACAATTTCATTTCGTGACGAAAAACCGCTCCCAGTTCCCAAACCGGATAATCCGTTTGCACAAAAGTATTTTTATACCAATATTAATCAAGTTTCTGTTTCGATTATTCGGGAAACTATTTTAGATGTTCTGAAAATTCAACGTATGACTGAAGATGATTTATCACGAACTGTTGCTGAAATTCTGGGATTCAAACGTACCGGTACGAAAATTCGGAAAATTCTAACAGAACAACTAGAAACATTACGTAAAAATCAGTCGGTTTCAATTACAGAAGATCATCGGCT
>JAITBS010000260.1 GCA_031283515.1 Planctomycetaceae bacterium | reverse complement strand
GCGAAAATCGCATAAAGGAGTTAAACAATGAAAAAGTTTTTGTACCGTTTTGTTTTACCGGCTATTGTTTTGGCGATAGTTTATCACGTTGGCTATAGTACCGGTCGTACGTCTGGTATTCAATCAACATCGGTGATGCCGCAGGTAACCTCTTCACCTCAGTCAACTCCGCCGGCGTCCATCGCATCGCCAACGTTGGTACCGAAAATAATCGAGACGTCTGACAAGTTGCCGACAACAGTTAAGCGTAATTCATTGTCTCCGGTTCCTTCTACTAAGACAGTAACCGGAGCTAATAAACCGTCAAAGGTACAAATAATTCGTGAAACACCTGAAGGTTTGGTCGTAGAACGTCGGTCGGCTCGTCCGTCTCCGTCTGTAAAGTCTGCAACTCAACTATCAGAGTCTGTTGCTGTCGAATCGTTGCCGAAAACCAGTAAGGCAGTATTTCGTGTCCCTGATCCTCAAGTAGTTCAGTCGGAATTGCAACCACTCAAAGTGAAACCAACTCCCGATGTTCCATTAATTGCGAAGCCTGCTACAGCACCGAAAGATTCGGATTGTGGTTGTGGTAGCAAAAAATAATTCAATGGAAAGCTGCATACTATTGTGGCTTTCCAGGTTTTTGTTATGGAGATATAATTATGAAATGGATTTTATTGTTTTTGTTATTATTTTTTTATTTTTTTGGTGGTTTAGTTTATGCTCAGCCGTTACCTGAACTTCCCCCAATACAATCTCAAGAAGTAGAGGTAGATACTCTGCTAGATATTGATGGTATATTTGAAGTATTATTAGAATTATTTGCTGATTTTCTTGCAAATTATTATGGTTTTTTATTAGGCTTTTTTGTAGTGTATCTTTTTTTAGGTTGCATTAAGGGTATGATTGAAGGACGTAAAATGCGTCGCGAACGCGAACGTAAGGAACGTGAATATCGACGTAATTATCGTGAACGTTTAGAAATTCGTCGAGAAGAAAATCGTCTTGCACGTGAGCATGATTCGAAGCGTCGTTATGCCGATGTTGATAAGGATAAGTCGTTACGTATTCAAAAAGAGACGTATCGTTCATCACAAGAGAGTGAGGAAAAAGAATTAGGTTTAACACCGTTAGATGATGATGTTTTGAGTAATAATATAGATAGAGCCGGACCTTATTGGCGTCCAGAAGATGAATGGCGTCCCGAAAATGAAAAGCATAGTGATCCTTTTTTTGAAGATACTGCGACAATAAATGAATCCAGTACGGTGATCATTCCTGAACATAAACGTAAGCAAGACCGTTTTTATCGTAGTATGGAAGAAGATGACGATGGCGGCGGTTATTGATTTTTTTGTTTGATAATTATTTTTACTTTTTTAAAAGGAGATTTTAGATGAGTGACAAAAAACTTTATGCAGTTTGTTTGCGTAAAACATTTTATCATGCGTGGACACTTGTAGTGAATGCGAATACAGGTGAACCGCTTCCAACAACAATAGCGCATCTTGTTGATGTAGATTTGGGTAACTGGTTACGTGATCAACCGGAAGTTTTTATTAAGGTAACATTAAGAGAATTTCTGGAAGATTTGAAAAATGATATTTCTAATGCCAAATATGTTAAGATGCTTGGCTGGAATTATGCCGAGGCGTGTCGTCTTGTCGAACGTGATGGAGCGGTTTTTATTTTAACGATGCATCCGGTTTGGGAAGCCAAGCCTTATTCGTTTGCTCAAGCCCGTGATGATGACGATTATGCGCTACAGCTACTTCGTGACATTTACGCAACACGAGGCGGTTTGATTCATCTTGAAGAGTTTGACGCGGAGAAACATATTAAAGGTTATAAACCGACATTAGATATTTGATAAAAGTATTCAATAAATTTTGTAGTTTGGCATGAAGCCGCTTAATTCGTAACGGATTAGCGGCTCTTTTGTTTTTTGTCTTGAATATCCCTTACCGGAATATTTAGGTGATCAATGTAAGCCCGAATAAGTTCCTGATCGTCCAGAGAAAATTTTGTTACGTCCATTTGAAACGGTCTTTTATTTTCATCCTGTTGAATGAGTGCTTTTTCATTTTTGTATCCAATAAGTTTTCCTTGTACTTCCCTGTTGTTAAAATTCCATTTTTCTTTTTCAATAGATTTTTTGTATAGAGTTTCAATTTCCTTTTTTTGTAATGGTTCGGCAACTAAAGCAGCTGCATTTTGTATGTTGGCATTTAATGTAATAATTTTTTCACCAATAATTAAACAATCTTCTTTCCAGTTATCGTTTTCGAAATGTAATACATAGAAAAATTTTTCATTACGTTGTTCGGGGGGGTTAGCATAATGTATAACGAAATACTGGATTTCTCCAGATACAATCCAAAAATAAATAGTTTTATTGTTGACTGTAATTGGACCATGTGTGTTGATATTTATTGTTCCTATAATTTTACAATTATCAAATTTTATAAAAAGTTCACTATGGATTTTTCCAGTAAGTTTTTTTTGAGTTTGGGCTTCGACAATTTTTTTTGTACCTTCAATCTTATGTTTAGTTGGATCGGTGACAAGTGGTAGGTTTTCAAAAATAGTTTGAACAGATGTAGTGTATGAGTCTGCTTCTGGTGAAAATGGACTGATACCTTTTTTTGTATCAGCTAAAGTAGTGAGCGAGAGTAATAAAATAGTTCCGATAAAAAAGATAGTTTTTTTGGTCATGTTAGTTTTTTTGAAATGGATTTTTTTGTGAATGGAGTAAGAACGGTTTTCGATTCAAGGATTCAGTTTTGCAAGGGATTGCCTCGTAACTTTTTTATATTTTAACAATTTTGAAAGCGAGGTAAAGTATGAGAGCTTACCAAACCAGCCAAGGTAACTGGCAGTTGAATTTCAGCGAGCAAGG
>JAITBS010000252.1 GCA_031283515.1 Planctomycetaceae bacterium | reverse complement strand
CAGATTTTCGCTGATATTTAGAGATTGTTTTTTTGAGAATTACGAACCACACAAAATAGCACGAAAAATATGAAATTTTTGTTTTAACTCTTTTCGTGTTTTTTTGTGTGGTTCGTGTTGTAAAAAATTCCACTGAATGATTATAAAAGTAATTTTTATAAAGACACGCAGTATATTAACTAATTTACACTGTTTGACCGACATTGACGGGTGGATTTTCACCTTCTAACGGGTGATCGATGGAAACAGTTGGAGCGGATTGATTTTGTGCTGCTTTGTCTGCTTTTCGTTTTCGACGGCGAACCACAAGTTTTTTAATCCAGAGCAGCACTCCGGTAATCGGAAAACTTGTTGCGAAAAGACATGCAACAAAGAATAAAATTTTCGACGAAGTTCCGGTAATATCACCGAAATGGAGTGATCGAACGGAGGCGGCAATTTGAGCTCCCAATGGTTTATCGGCAAAACGTTCTACCTCAACCGTTTTGCCAAAATGCTCCACCGGAATAACTGTACCACGAAATCGATCCCATTGTGTTTTGTCTTTGATGGACAGGGCAAAGAATCCGGTTCGACCTTTCTGAACAACCATTGCAGTTTCCTGATCATTGGGAATTGATACCGCAATTTCACCGGGTCCTGGAGTTAATTTATTTTGACGTTCCAGTATTTCACCGACGGAGAGCGGTTGAGTTCCATTTTCGACGGGTTCGATTTTTTCCGGTCGTTGCATTCGCTGCTTGAAAATCTGGTCGCCGAGAACAGTACTGGCGGCATTCCGGTACCAACCGAATGACCAACAAAGTCCGGTTAAAGCAAGAATCAAGGTCGGAATCAACATGTAAAAACCAACCGTATTATGAATATCATACATAAAAGGCCAGAACCCTTTACGAATCCGTACTTTGAAACCGGATTTCCACGCTTTCCATTTGATAAAACTTTTCCATGTTCGCGGCAACCAAAGAACAAGACCGCTTAGTACGATAACAATGAAAATAATTGTTGCAATACCAACAATAAGTCCGCCAAGGGAAGCACGAGGTCCAAGACTTTCGAGTCGATATGAAATCCAGAGATTACGGTGTAATCGCATCATGGACATAAAAAACTGGTTGAGTTGAACGCCATCGCTTGTTTTTGCAACGACATCACCGGAGTATGGATTAACGTAAACGCCTTGTCCGCGTCCGCCGCCTGGTCCGCCAGGTCCGCCCGAACCGCTTGGTCCATTGGAACGACCTTGACCGGAAACACCTGGTGTTGCTGTAACGGCATTGGTATTTTCACCTTCAGGGCGTTGACCACGCTGACCGAAACCGCCTTCGGGACGTTCACCGCGTTCACCTTCAGGACGTTGCCCGCGCTGACCGAAACCGCCTTCGGGACGTTCACCGCGTTCACCTTCAGGGCGTTGCCCGCGTTGACCGAAACCGCCTTCGGGACGCTGACCGCGTTCACCTTCAGGACGTTCACCGCGTGCGCGTTCACCGCCGGGACCGCCGCGCATTCCTTCCGGCATCGGACGTGAAAGCATTGCGAGCATGGTTCGATTGGGTTTTTCGGGAATCGTGATCGAGGTAACTTTCATTCCCGGATTTTTTGTTTCGAGTTTGGCAATAACTTCATCAATCGGAAGTCGTTGCCCCTCAGTCGGAACACTGACATAATACTTGCCCGGATCAACAAACCGGTTAATTTCCTCACGGAAAACAAGAATACAACCGCTCAAGCAAATAAGGAATACAATAATTCCGCTAATAATACCGAGCCAAAGATGAATCTCATAAAAGAAACGACGAAAAAATTGAAAGGACATAATTTAGTGGAGAGTTGAAAGTGGATAGTGGATAGTAAATATTTTCGTTATCTTAAATAGTAACGAACAACAAAAAACAAACTGCGAACAACAAAAAACATTTTTCGACAAGTTGAAATCGAATAAAACAATCATTGACTGAATTTCAGTGCAGGTTCGATGGAAGCAGGCAATAGTTCGCCATGAGTCAAACCATTGAATACGCGAAACGTTACAACTTTTAACATCGGTTCTAAGCGTTTCACTAAATTTTCAGCGGTATCGGGAGATACGTTACGGCGGCTAGTTGAGGGTTTTTTATTTTGTTGCGGGGGAGCAGCTCCGCGTCCGACAAAAACCGCAAGACTTAGTTCTTTTATTCCAACACCAATTTTAGGGGGTTGTTCTGTGAATTGTTCTGCGATTTTCAAAATAATACCGTTTTCCCACCAAAACGACGGATCAGCGGCGACATAATTTTGAAACATTTCAGGGTGTTTGAACAACGTATTCAGTACGAATAAACCGCCGTAGGAATGTCCCCAAATTGTTTGGTGTTGTTTATTGATAGGAATGAGCGATTCGGTTTTGGGTTTAATTTTTGTTTCGAGGAATGTTGCGAAGAGGTCGGCACCGCCGCCTTTCCGACCGCGTTCATCTTTTGGCGCGGAGCCGTCCGGCAATGCGGGTGTGTAATCAAAGGCTCGCGAAACAACATCGAACCGCAAATCCGTTTGATAACCAACTGCAACAATAACCGGAAGCGGAGTTCCCAAACGAGCAAATAATTCATCGTTTAGTGTTGCCAATGCCGAATTACCGTCGAGCAGGTAAATAATGGGAAAACCATTTTCGGGTGTTTCCGATTTTGGGATGGCGACAACAATTCTGTAATGCCGTTCCCCGTCCTCCGAATCCGGTTCAAATGTTTCAAAACGATAAAAATGAGAGCCGGTATCGGCAATTGTTGTTCCGAGTGGTTTTGACAAATCGGGTTGTGCAAAGACCGGACAAACCGAAAGAAAAACAAGAAGAAAACAACTGTAGTCAATCAAACGATAATAAAGGAACATAAACATGGATGTTTAATAAAGGGAGTGTAAATGAACATCCTTGTTCCGCTTGCCGTCCGTGAAAAAAAGTTTTGTAACCGTCACATCAATAAATCAAAGCCGGCATAACCCTGTTTCTTTTAAGACTTCATCGAAAGTGATCGTTGTTTTCTCATTTCCATCCGTCAACAGGGGCAAGTCGGCGAGTACGCCGTATTGTATTGTATTGTATTGTTTAAAACGTTTCGGCGAAACGTTGGCTGCCTTTGGAGTCCATTGGTAAACAAATTGACGAATATTTCACTGATCGATTACGAATTATTTAAGTTGTTTTACTTTATTGAGT